>CAZXVQ010000096.1:0-1508 GCA_964644295.1 uncultured Clostridium sp. | reverse complement strand
GTTTGTAAATAAAAATGTCCAATAATATGTAAACTAATTTTAGCCTTTTAGTTTTTTAAATTTTTTTGACAAAATCTATTAAATATGTTAGAGTATATATTAAATAAATTTTAGGAGGTAAATTATGGATGCATATGCAACATTAAACCTTAGAAAAAGTGATTTTACAGGCAGAAATCAAGAAGATATAGATGCCTATGTAAAGAGAACGGCAAATTTAAGATTAAACAATCTTATTATAGAAGTTGAAAAGGACAGACAATATGAAGAGGGAGAGGCTCAATTTGATAAATTAGCTGAATCAGGTAAAAAAATATTAGCAACATATTGGGCATATACTGCTGTTTGCGATAGTAAAAAAAGAGAAGAATATGATTCAGCGGGAATGCCTGATGTAGATGAGTCTATTGAAAAACTGGAAAAAAGCTTAGATTCGAACCCTATTTTTTGGAAGAAAAATGTTAAAGGCGGGTATGAAGCAATTACTGCATATGAATTACTAAAGATTCAGGGTGTAAGACGTAATGATGACCGTAAAGTATCTCATGATTCTGAAAGCTTTATGCGTTTTTGTAGTAAAAGTTTGAGAAGTGGATTTGGAATTGACCATCTTACAGAAGGTGTAGAAACTACTGCAACTTTAATGGTTCAAGCCAAGTCGGCACTTTCAAAAATAAAGACACAGGCAGATAGAGAAAAATATGATGCACTAGCAAGTAGCGAACTTGAATATACAAAATGTATGGAAACTGCCCAAAAAGAAAAGGGAAGCATAATAGATCTAAAATTTGTATCTAGCCAGCCAACAACGTTTGAAATATCGGAACCTTCTGAATCCGAATACTCTAGCATAAAAATTGCCAATACCGGCGGAATATTATATGGAACAGAATTCTTCAATAAGTATGGCAAAAAAATGAATAGATATGTGGTAGAAAAGCAAAAACCAGATGGCAGTACTGTAAAGCATGGCATATTTTCAAATATAGATATGGGAAGATTAGAAACAGATGTAGAATATCGCAAACATGTGGAGGCTCTTATAACTGAGAGTAATATAAATGCTGCTGGAAGATATTTGGGAGGATACGTAGGAGATATAGATGCTTCTGGAAAAAGAACATTAACTCCTGAAAAGGCAGCAGCTTGCAGATTATATGTGGAAAGAAAGAAAAATCAGAAACCGAAATCTCCTAATAATCCTAACAATACTGGAAAACAAGAAGAACCATTAAACATAGATGATAGATAGTTATAACAAGGTGTGGATCTATTTTGTAAGGCAAGAAGTTAAATGCAATTCTGTAAGTTAAATGCAACTTGTAAGAGAAGGGTGCAAGATTTATTTTTACAAAATTGCGTCAAACAATTGACATATAGGCAAATTCATGATAAAATATTTAAGCGTATGTGGATAGCATACGCTTAAACAAATTTAAAAAGCTAAATAAATGGCTGGAGGTGTATAAAATGGCTGCAAAAGGAGCAAGAGAACCAATAACATTAGA
>CAZXVQ010000095.1:0-1726 GCA_964644295.1 uncultured Clostridium sp. | reverse complement strand
TGGAAGGAGGAGAAAAATAATGCCATTAATGCCAAAAAGAACAAAATATAGAAAACAACAAAAAGGTAGAAATAGAGGAAAAGCAACAAGAGGAAATATTATAACAGACGGAGAATATGGATTACAAGCATTAGAATTAGGACAAATTACTTCTAACCAAATAGAAGCAGCCCGTGTTGCAATGACAAGATATATAAAAAGAGGTGGAAAGGTTTGGATTAAAATTTTCCCAGACAAACCTATAACAAAGAAGCCAGCAGATACTCGTATGGGTAAAGGTAAAGGAGCAGTAGAATACTGGGTAGCAGTTGTAAAACCTGGTAGAATATTATTTGAACTTGCAGACGTATCAGAGGATGTTGCAAGAGAAGCTCTAAGACTTGCCGCAAACAAACTATCTGTTAAGTGCAAATTTGTAAAAAAGGAAACTGAAGTAGGTGGTGAATTAGATGAAGATAAATAAGATTAGAGAAATGTCTTCACCAGATTTAGAAAAAGAATTAGGAGAGTTAAAATCAGAATTGTTTAAACTAAGATTTAGTTTGGCAACAAACGGGTTAGATAATCCTATGAAAATAAAAGAAGTGAAGAAAGATATAGCTAGAATAAAGACTATTTTAACACAGAGAGAATTAAATGGTGATAAAGTAGAGGTTGCTAGTAAAGAGCCAGAAGATACAAAGAAGACTACAAGCAAAGCAAAAAAAGCAGAAACTAGCAAAGAAGAAAAAAAGGAAACAAAAAAAGCAGAGGCTAGCAAAGAAAAAAAGCAAGTAAAAAAAGCAGAAGCTAGCGAAGAAGAAAAGAAGACAGCAAAAAAAGCAGTTAAAGAAAGCAAATAAAGCAGGGTATAATCCTTAAATTAAAGAAAGGAGAATATTATGGAAGAAAGAAATCTTCGTAAAACAATGATTGGAACTGTTACATCTAACAAAATGGATAAAACAGTAGTTGTATCTGTTGAAATGAGAAAGATGGACAAAACATATGGCAAAATAAAAAAGCAAACCTACAAACTAAAAGCTCATGACGAAAACAATGAATGCCAAATTGGAGACAAGGTAAAAGTTATGGAAACAAGACCTCTATCAAAAGATAAGAGATGGAGAGTTGTTGAAGTTGTAGAAAAAGCAATAATAAAATAAGGCAAAATTCGAAATTAATTAAAATAATGCAAGTTTTAATTAACAGTAAGAAGGAGGGAATTTAAATAATATGGTACAGCAACAAACAGTATTAAAAGTAGCTGATAACACAGGTGCTAAAGAAATAATGTGTATTAGATGCCTAGGTGGATCATACAGAAAATATGCTAGAGTTGGAGATATAATAGTTGCTTCTGTAAAAACTGCAACACCAGGTGGCGTTGTAAAAAAAGGTGAAGTTGTTAAAGCAGTAGTTGTTAGAACAAAGAAACCTATAAGAAGAGCTGATGGTTCATATTTAAGATTTGACGAAAATGCTGCAGTTATAATAAGAGAAGATGGAACACCAAGGGGAACTCGTATATTTGGACCAGTAGCAAGAGAACTAAGAGAGAAAGATTATCTTAAGATTCTTTCACTTGCTCCTGAAGTTCTATAGAAATTAATAAAAAACTTCGTACTACGTTGTTATTTATAATTAAAAATCCTTGATGTGCAAAAAGCACACCTCCGGTATTTGAATTATAAATGCCTAGTATTACTCGTTTTTAATTAATTTCATTAAATAATATAATCAAATT
>CAZXVQ010000094.1:0-1811 GCA_964644295.1 uncultured Clostridium sp. | reverse complement strand
CTCGGACTCTGACTCCGATATGCGTGTGTTCGAATCACACCATCCCAACCATCTATTTATAATACGAACACAAGAATTTATTACTTTATAGGCGGTTTTGCAGTTAATGTAAAGTTGTAGTATTATCAAAAAACCTAGTAGAAATGCTAGGTTTTTTATTTTTTCTGTATTAATTTCCATATCTTGTAAATAATATAATTATAAAACGGAAAGGAATGATTTTGATTTGAAGGATTTTTTAGAAATACAAAATATTAATGCTATGGAGGTATTAGATTCTAGGGGCAATCCAACAGTTCAAGTAGAAGTTGTTACACAAGGAGGATTTTGCGGAAGTAGTATTGTTCCTTCAGGTGCATCAACAGGAAGTTTTGAGGCTGTTGAACTAAGGGACGAAGACCAGGAAAGATTTATGGGTAAAGGCGTTTTGCAGGCAGTGGATAATGTTAATTTTAAAATTGCTAAAAAGCTAATTGGCACGAATGTATACGAACAACGTAAGATAGATAATTTGCTTATAAAACTTGATGGAACACCTAACAAATCGAGCTTAGGAGCAAATGCTACATTAGGCGTGTCTCTTGCCTGTTGTAAGGCAGCAAGTAATTCCTTGGGAATGCCTCTGTATTCATACATTGGTGGCACAAATGCTCATGTTCTTCCAACACCTATGATGAACATTTTAAATGGCGGAAAACATTCTGATAATAACTTAAGTATTCAAGAATTTATGATTGTTCCAAGTGGAAGTAAAACTTTTGCGAAAAAATTAGAAATGGGAGTTACAGTATACCATAATCTGAAGAAAATTCTTAAGAGTAAAGGTTTGTCTACTACAGTTGGTGACGAAGGCGGCTTTGCCCCAAATTTAGCTTCTTGCGAGGAAGCACTTGAGTTAATTGTAGAGGCAATAAAGAAATCTAATTATATTTTATATAAAGATGTTGGTATTGCGTTAGATGTTGCTGCAACCGAAATGTATGATGAAGCAAAAAAACAAAATAAGGATGGATATTTATTTTGGAAGACTGGCGAGTATAAAACAAAAGAGGAAATGATTGATTATCTTTGTGAACTTTCTAATAAGTACCCAATTGTTTCTATTGAAGATGGTCTGGCAGAAGAAGACTGGGACTCATGGAAAACATTGACTCAAAAAATAGGAAATAAAATTCAGCTTGTTGGAGATGATTTATTTGTGACTAATGTTAAAAGGTTAAAAAAGGGCTTAAATTTAAAAATAGCCAACAGTATTTTGATAAAGCCAAATCAAATAGGCACTCTATCTGAAACATTGGATGCAATAGAGCTTGCTAAATCTAATGGTTATAAGGCAATTATTTCCCATCGTTCTGGCGAAACAGAAGATACCACTATTGCAGATATTGCAGTAGCAACAAATATTGGGCAAATTAAGTCTGGAGCCCCTTGCAGAACAGACAGAATTTGTAAATATAACAGGCTTTTGAATATTGAAAATGAATTAACAAGCTAGCTAAAATTTTGAATTCTTATAAAATATATTATAAAAAGGTCCCTGATTTTTAAGTCAAGGACCTTTTTATAATTTTAGTCTACTATAATTCAAATTGACTATTATACAATTCTGCATATGCTCCATTTTTTTGCATTAATTCTTCATGATTTCCTTGCTCTACAATGTTTCCATCTTTCATAACTAAAATTAAATCAGCATTTCTTATGGTTGATAATCTATGTGCAATAATAAATGATGTTTTGCCTTCTGTTAATTTATCCATAGCTTTTTGCACCAATTCTTCTGTTCTTGTATCTACATTAGATGTTGCCTC
>CAZXVQ010000093.1:0-2061 GCA_964644295.1 uncultured Clostridium sp. | reverse complement strand
TTTTCTAGAAACTTTGGACATCAGGCTGCAGTTACAGCAGGGCTTAAGTTTGTAAAAGGAGATTTGGCAGTTATAATGGACGCAGATTTGCAAGACCCACCAGAGCTTATCCCAGAAATGTTAAAAAAATGGGAAGAAGGATACGAAGTAATATATGGCAAAAGGAAAAAGAGAGAAGGGGAATCTGCCTTTAAATTATTAACAGCAAAGATGTTTTATGAAACATTAAATAAACTTTCTGATGTAGAAATACCAAAAGATACGGGAGATTTTAGGCTTGTTGATAAAAAAGTAGTAGAGGTAATAAATTCGCTTCCAGAACATAATAAATTTTTAAGAGGATTATTTAGCTGGGTAGGCTTTGAACAATATGCCTATGAGTATGAAAGAAAAGAAAGATTTGCAGGAGAAACAAAATATCCATTAAAGAAAATGCTTAAACTTGCATCAGACGGAATAATAAGCTTTTCGACTAAGCCGCTAAAAATAGTTGGAGGAATTGGAATACTGTCTGTAATAATATCTATTATTATATTATTGTATTCTATATTATCATTTGCACTAAAATGGAATAATTTGACGCCTGGCTGGACATCAATTATGTGCACAGTAACATTTTTGGGAGGAATTATATTAATTTCTTTATGGATGATAGGGGAATATATTGCTAGAATTTATGATGAAACAAAACAAAGACCACAATATATAATAAGTAAAACGATAAATATATAGAGGAGATAAAAATATGTTCAATAAATGTATAGCAGGAGTAGTAATATGTTATTGAGGGAAAATAATTGTCGTAAAATATCTATCTATATGGTTAATTTACAGTTACTATTCTAGCAATAAATTTACAGTAATGCAAGCCTTTTTTAAGAATTTACAAGGAAAATTTTAGTGAAAATTTTTCTTGTATTTTTTTGCAAAAAATCAAAATAGCAAAATGCGTGTAGCCGAGTAATACCAACGATTATACGCATTTTTGGTTTAACCATATAGATAGATACTATATGGTTTTGGGAAAAGCACTTAAGGCAACA
The DNA here is from genome assembly GCA_964644295.1 of uncultured Clostridium sp. GTDB lineage: Bacteria > Bacillota > Clostridia > TANB77 > CAG-508 > CAG-245. Next base: position 1,018 of record CAZXVQ010000093.1, on the reverse strand, counting down.
TAATTACGTATAAGATAACATAATTGCAAAGAGTTTGAACAATTCAAAATTTAGAATAAAAAATTTATGTTGTTGTTAGTGTTAAAAAGGTTACAATCCACGGCTTTTTTATCTTGCAACTTAAGATGATTAAACGCCCTTACTGGTCGTCGCTTTATATATCATAAGTGGCTGTAAATTGTAACTGAAAAACAAAATACTTTAGTAAGAAATCTAAAGAGAAAGAGGAGAAAATGAAAAGAAGATCAAAAAATACAAGGACAAACCCAAAAGGAATTACGCTAATTGCATTAGTAGTTACAATAGTAGTACTGCTAATTTTAGCAGCGGTAAGCATTAATTTAGCATTAGGGGACAATGGGATAATTACAAGGACAAAAGAGGCTGTAGAATTGCAAGAAGAATCCACAGCAAAGGAAATTTTGGATGTATATTTAGCAGGTGTGAAGTTGAAAAAAACACCCGGAGAAGATTTTAGGCTAGGCGATTATCTAAATGACAATATCGGAAGTGAAGGAATAGAGGATTTCCTAAATAATGGAGATGGATATGGTCAATTAGCATATAAAGGGTATAAATATTTAGTAAATTTAGATGATTACACATACACGTATTTAGGAAAAACCGATGGAGATGGAGTAAATAGACATATAAGGCAGGTACTAAATAATAATAATGAAGATGTACCGGGAATAGCAATGGTAGAGGCAGGAGAGATAGAGACAGAAGATTTAGGCTGGAAAGTGCTAAGTGTAAATGATGATGGAACAGTAAATTTAATTGCAACACATAATACAGGTTTTGAGGTAACATTATCAGGAATAAATGGATACACAAATGGAGTAAAGGCATTAAATGAAATATGCTCAAAATTGTATGGAAGTTTGGAAATAAATGGAGTAAAAGTATTATCAGCAAGAAGTGTAAATTATGAAGATTTTTACACTTTAACATATGCAGTGGAAAGAACATACACAAGTGGACAAAAAATTCAGGCATATATAAATACATTAGATGT
>CAZXVQ010000092.1:0-2089 GCA_964644295.1 uncultured Clostridium sp. | reverse complement strand
TGCATAAGACCTTTTTCGCTAAAAATGTTGATAAAATTAAAAATAAGTAATAAAATATATAAATGATATTATGTTGAAAGGCAGTAATAATATGGAAAACAAAGAAAAAGCGAACAAAAAGACCGTAGCTTGTTTTACGCTTCGGTTGTAAGGTAAATCAATATGAAACAAACGCAATGGAGCAAGAGTTTATAAAAAACGGTTATGAAATAGTAGATAATGACCAAAAGGCAGACATATATATTATAAATACATGCACTGTAACGAATATGGCAGAAAGAAAGTCTAGGCAAATGCTAAAAAGGGTAAAAAAGCTGAATAAATCTGCTGTTTTGGTTGTGTGTGGTTGCTATGCTCAGGTTGCAAAGGACGAGCTTGCTAAAATTCCGGAGATTGATATTATATTGGGCATAAATGAAAAGAATAATATTGTGGAAATAGTTGAGGAGTTTATTAATAAAAGCAAATATGCAATAAAAAATGTATCAGATGTAACACAGCAAAAGGATTTTTTGGACTTTGGAGATGTAACATATACAGAAAAAAACAGGGCAGTTATTAAGGTTCAAGATGGGTGCAATATGTTTTGCTCATATTGCATAATTCCATATGCAAGAGGCAGAATAAGGAGCAGAAAAATAGAAAATGTGGTATCTGAGATTACCAAACTTGCAAATCAAGGGATAAAAGAAGTTGTAATAACAGGTATTCATGTTGCATCATATGGAAAAGATTTTGATATTCAAGAAAATGATATTTCAAACAATGCTGAAAATAGCAAAAAAATCAGGCTAATAGACCTGCTAGAAGAAATAAACAAAATTGAAAAAATACAGAGAATCAGGTTAAGCTCATTAGAACCAACCATAATTGATGAAGAGTTTGCATTAAGGCTTTCTAGGCTAAATAAAATATGCGACCATTTTCATTTATCGCTACAAAGTGGTTGTAATGCAACTCTAAAAAGAATGAATAGAAAATATACTGTAGAAAGATATAAAGAATCAGTAAATATTTTGCGAAAATATTATCCTAATGCAAGCTTTACAACAGATGTAATAGTAGGCTTTCCAGGCGAGACGGATGAAGAATTTAAGCAAACCTATGAGTTTTTAAAAGATATAGACTTTTACAGAATGCACGTGTTTAAGTATTCGCCAAGAAAAGGCACAGTTGCAGATAAAATGCCAAATCAAATAGATGGAAATATAAAAGAAGAAAGAAGTAGCAAATTAATAGAGCTGTCAAATACGTGTGAAAATATACATAACGAAAAGTGCGTGGGAGAACAATTAGAAGTTTTATTCGAGGAATTTGACAATGGATATTTTAAAGGACATACCACAAATTATATAATGGTAAATGTTTGTGGAAAAGAAGAAGACAAAAACGAATTTATAAATAAAATAAGAAAAGTTACAATTGTAAAAAATGATAATTCAACAAGAGAATTAATAGGAAAAATAATTGACAAATAAATATAAAATGATACAATTATTACTGTTAATAGCAAAATTACAGTATTAGTCAATTCCTGAAAAAGGAATTTAAAGGGGGAGCTTTTAATGAAGGCAATTGAAATAAGAAATAAATATTTAGAATTCTTTAAAAATCATGGGCACAGTGTAATTCCAGGTGCACCATTAATACCAGAAAATGACCCATCTGTTTTATTTACAACAGCTGGAATGCAACCTTTAGTACCATATCTTTTAGGAGAAAAACACCCAGCAGGCTCGCGTCTTACAGATTACCAAAAATGTCTGCGCACAAACGACATAGATGAGGTTGGAGATAATAGACATTTAACATATTTTGAAATGCTTGGGAACTGGTCTTTGGGAGATTATTTTAAAGAAGAATCCATAAAAATGAGCTTTGATTTTTTAACCAAAGAATTAGGAATTCCAGCAGAAAGACTGTATGTAACATGCTTTGCAGGGGATAGTGATTGCCCAAGAGATACAATTACTGCAGAATGTTGGAAAAAAGCAGGAATCCCAGAGGAAAGAATCTATTTCTTTGGAAAAGACGATAACTGGTGGATAGCAGGAGAAGAAGGACCTTGTGGCTCAGATACAGAAATGTT
>CAZXVQ010000091.1:0-2320 GCA_964644295.1 uncultured Clostridium sp. | reverse complement strand
CAGAGCAAAAGGCAAGGGCAACATATGAAAAATTAATAGACCTATGTGCAGATGATGCAGAAGTAGTTGATGTATTAAAATATTTAAGGCAAAGAGAAATTGTTCACTTCCAAAGATTTGGCGAGGCACTAAGAGGAGTACAAGATAAAATGGCAGAAAAGAAATTTTATATGCACGGAATGGATTTAAGGAAAAACAACAATTGTTGTGACAATAAAAACGGCGAATGCGAGAATAGAGAAGAGGAAAATTAAAAAAATAGATGCAGAGAGAAAAATGTTCTTTCTGCATTTATTTAAATATAAAAACAATTCAAAATAAGATTGTAGGTTTAACGTCTTGGCAAAGGCAATTATAATAATGAATATTTTATAAATTATAGGCTTACTCTAAACAACGTATTAATAAATTCTCCAGGTCAGAAGAGTCAACTATAGATTTTATGCTAGCATTTAAAATTTCCTTAGAATCGACATTTTGCAAATTTAAAACAAATCCGCATTTTAAAGCCAGTTGCCTTAGAAATTCTCGTGTTGTTCTTCCATTGCCTTCACGAAAAGGATGAAGCACATTAAGCTCTGCCCAATAATAAGCAAGCCTTTTGGCAAAATGGGCTTTATCTAAGCCTGCCAAATAATTTTCGTCTTTTAATTCATTAAGCAGGCGGTTGAGCTCACTTTCTATATATTCCCATTGAGCAAACTGGAAATAATCCTTTGCGATATTTTCACATCTAAATAAGCCGGCAAAAGGATATATATCTTCAAATAAAAATTTATGAATACTAGAAAAATGCTCAATATCAAAATTTCCAGTAATTCCTTTTTTACTTAAAGCCATAAGTTTTAAGCCGATAACGCTTGTTTCATATTTTTCAAGCGCCACCGGCTCTTTTATGTTTAATTTGTTTACTAATGTATTAGTTCCAGGATAGCAATAAACAGAATTTCTAGTTTCGTACATAATTTATAATCCTTTGCATAGCATCTTCCATAGAAATTTTATTATCAGCAAAATCATGCATTAAAGAGATATCATTTGCTGTTAGAGTTTGATTTTCCATTTCCATAGATGCCTTTATATTATTAATCATTTTTATTTTATCTTCTTCAGGTATCATTTTAAAATCTCCTTCTAAAATAAAATTAACCACATATCTATTATACCACAAAATCGCGAAAAATACCAGTATTTTTAAAAAATTGCGGATAATATTGCACCTAAACGGGCGAAAGATAAGATGTGAGCATTTTCATGATTAATTTAATGCTTTTAATATATTTGGAAGTACTTGTTTCTTCCTAGAAACTACACCATCAAGCATAGCAGTATTACTTTCTAGGGTAACGCCAAAAGCTTTTTCAACAATATTTGCTTTGCTGCCTAAAGCAAGAGCCTTTGAATTTGCATTTAAAATATCTGTTGCAAGGAACAAATAACAGTCTAGCCCTTTTTCAGCAATTTCTGCGTTTATAGATGCTTCTAGTTCAGCTTTTCTAGCAAACACGGTATCAAAATCAACAACGTTTACTTGAGAAATTGCAAATTTTGTATCCTTTTCAACAAACTCTTTAGAATCCATATTTATAATTTGTTTTGCACTTAAATCACTAATATCTGTTCCTGCCTTTAACATTTCTTTGCCATAAGCATATAAATCTACACTTGCAAGTCTTGCAAGTTCCTCGGCTGCCGTTTTGTCTTGTGCTGTGCATGTTGGCGACTTAAATAACAACGTATCAGAAATAATGGCACTAAGCATTAAACCTGCAATTGAAGAGTCGATTTCAACATTATTTTGTTTGTATAATTTATACAAAATAGTTGCAGTACAGCCTACTGGCTCTGAAATATAATATATAGGGTCAGAAGTCTCGAATTTTATTTTATGATGGTCTACTACCATTACTACATTGGCTTTTTCAATCCCTGTGGCACTTTGACATACTTCGTTGTGGTCTACTAAAATTACGTTTGCTCCTTCTTCAATACTTTCTAATGTCTGGGGTTCCTCAACCTCAAATGTATTTAAAACGTATCGTGTTTCTTTGTTTAACTCTCCCAATTTGTAGGCCACAGCGTTATTTCCTAATGCTCTTTGCAAATTTGCCATAACAAGTGTTGATGTAATTGAGTCTGTGTCTGGGCTTTTATGCCCGAATACATATAATTTATTGTTCATAATATCCGTCCTTTCAATTAATATGTATAGATTATACCACATGGGGTTAAAATGTCAATTAAAAAAAGCAAGAATCGTTTCGCTTTAATTCTTGCTTTTCTTGGTACTACTGCCATTTTGGTACCACTGGTGGGACTC
>CAZXVQ010000090.1:0-2487 GCA_964644295.1 uncultured Clostridium sp. | reverse complement strand
TGTGTTTCATTGGTAAAATTAGCATTACTTATTCATGTTAAACACCTTATACTTAATATTCTACACGTATAACGCGTAAAAGTCAATACACGTTATGCGAATATTTTATAATACTTTTGTAGTTATGCTAAGGAGTTGTTGAATATGAATTTAAAAATTAGAGATTTGAGAGAAGATCACGATTATACCCAAACTGAAATTGCTAAGATATTGCATTGTACCCAACAAACTTATTCTAGATATGAAAGTGGAGAAATTACAATTGATTTACATAGCTTGATAATACTTGCTAAGTTTTATAATACTTCTGTAGATTATTTATTGGGGTTAACAAATATATCAAAACCATATAGCAAAGAAGCGTAAGCCCTGCCCCAAAATTTGTCTGCAAAAAATTACAAACATTTTAACTCTAATGGGTTAAAATGTTTGTTTTTTTATTATTTCATTAAAATTTTATTTCTTGGAATAAGAAATTGTGAATTTGGTCACTTGTAATCTCTTGTTGCCAAAAATCATTGATTGCCTTAAAAGTTGCCTCTTGTTTTGGTGTTAATTCAATAACAATGTCTTGTAACAAGAAATTCTTAATTTTTGTCCATGTACTTATTTTTGTTGGAACTGCTGTATCAAATTGATTTACTACCACATTATTCATATTATTTGGCTCTTCCATATTATTTCCTCCTTTGTAAGTGAAATATCATGTTCACTATACTTATACTATAAAAAACAATTTTTATCAATAGTTTTTTCAAAATTTTTTAACCAATTTTTTAAATTTTGTAGAACCACTTAAGTTACAATACATAGTTTTTTTGGCTAAGCAAATCACAATGATTAAATAATGTGCGACCAGTTGCCCTATATTTCCATTTGCTTGCCTAGGAAATTTGCTGCAGATTGTGCAACTTTTTGCTCAACTTCTGTCATTTTTGTTTTAGCATCTTTTGATAGCAGTATTACGCTTCCTATTGCGTTACCATCTGATATAATAGGATATATTACTTGAGCATTATATATTTTGTCACTTGTTTCGCCCTGCGTTATTGGAACAGCTACGTCGTTATTTTCTTTGCTTAGATATTTTTCCTTATCTTCCAAAATTCTTTCTAGTTCCTCGCTTATTCCTTGCTCTAACCATTCTTTTTTAGAAGCTCCAGATACAGCTATTACTGTGTCTTTATCTGTTATGCACGCAATATGCCCTGTTGTTTTTGTTAGTGTTTCCGCATATTCTGCCGCAAATTCTGATAATTCTCCTATTGGCGAGTATTTTTTTAATATTACTTCTCCTTCTTTATCTGTAAAAATCTCAAGTGGGTCTCCGCTCTTTTATCCTTAATGTTCTTCTAATTTCTTTTGGAATTACAACTCTTCCCAAGTCATCTATTCTTCTTACAACTCCTGTTGCTTTCATAATTTCCTCCTCTTTTATAATCTGTTTATATTTTTTATTATTACAAATAAGGAAAAAATTATTCATTTTTCTGTTTAGTCTTGTTTATTTCCTAAAAAAGTTAGTTTTTGCGGTTTATATTGTGCAATTATGTTATCTAATTCTTTGGCAAATTCTTCTATTACTACGGTTTTTATTGTAGGTCTTTTTCCATCTACATAATCGTGCATAATTTGTCTTAGTTTTACCATGTTTGGCATTTCTGGCTCTATTTGCTGTTTATATGTTTTGGCTCTTTGTGCTAGCATTTCTTTAATTTGTACAATGTCTTCGTTGCTTGCACATGATATTCTTTGGAACATCTGGAATGGATCATAATATTTAAATATTGGAACATCCTTACATTCCTTTGCAAATTTATCATAAAACAATTCCATTTTCATTGGTATACATTTAAATAATTCATCTGCACGTTCTTTATACATTTTGTCTTTTAATTTTTCGTTTATCTCGTAAAACCTTGCAACTACATTTTGCATTTCTGACCCAGCGTCTTCTATGGCAATCTGAGATAGTTCTTCTTCAGCATTTTCGCAGTACTTAGAATTTACAGATGCTATATTCATTCCATTTATAAATACACTCTCAATTGTTTTTATATCATAGTCAATAAGGTTTTTTTCAACGAAATGGCTAAAATAGGCAAATAGCTTTACTATTTCTATTGGTGAAACATTGCCATTTTTTACATCGTTTATTACCTGGTCAATTACATTAGGGAATTGGTCATCAGATATTTTCCAATACTCTTCTGTTAATAGTCTTCTGTACCCTGGTAGTTTGTCGGTGTCGACAGTGTTTATAATAACTTCCATGTTTTCTTTAAATGTTTTCATATCGAATATTCTTGTACGAATGTATAATTCAATAAATTTAAAGAATCTGTAATCAACTTTAAAATTGTAATAATAGTTATTATCAAATTCTTTTATATAGAATTGTCTATTATCCATTAATACTCTTGATGATACTAGTATTGCTTTATACTCATCATTATTTTTTATATCAATGAACTTGTCTTTCGTTAT
>CAZXVQ010000089.1:0-2978 GCA_964644295.1 uncultured Clostridium sp. | reverse complement strand
AGAAAGAATGGTAAAATATGAATTTAGAAATATTAATTTCAACAATGAATATAAACACAAAATTAGAAAATCAAAAATTAATAAACAAAATGAACATAAAAGGTAATTCACTAACAATAAGCCAAACTGATAAAAACGGCAAAGAAGATGGGAAAAATAGAATTATATATGTAGAGCAAAAAGGATTAAGTAAAAGTAGAAATTTAGGGTTAGATAATGCAGATGCAGATATTATCTTACTTGCAGATGATGATGTTATTTATAATGAAAATTACGAAAATATTATTTTGGAGGCATATAAGCAAAATCCAGATGTAGATATAATTGCTTTTTATGTAAAAAGCAGAAACCCAAAAAGGAAAGTTAGAAAATTGAAAACTGGAAAAATGGGCTGGATAAAAATTTTTAGAGTTTCTTCTTTTCAATTAAGTTTTAGACTTAAAAGTATAAAAGATAGAGGGTTAAAGTTTGATGAAAATTTTGGCGCTGGAACTAAAAATTTTTGTGGAGAAGAAACTATTTTTTTAAGTGACTGCTTTAAGAATAAAATGAAATTGTTGTACATAGATGAGCAAATTGGAGAAGTTGAGCAAAAGCAAAGTACATGGTTTAAAGGTATTAACAAAGAACTTATTTTGGTTGAAAAGAATTGCTATAAGAGAATTGCACCAAAAATGTGGTGGGTATTATGGCTTCAGTTTATTCTGCGAAAATGGAGATGGAAAAATGAAAATTAAATTCAAGTAAAATTATGTAATATCAAATTTTTTATCAAATTTTTTCTTGACAGAATTTTTAAAAATTGCTAAAATAGCAAAGTCGAACCAGCGGGAAACACGCGTAGAAAAATGACAAAGTTTTTCTATATGCGTATTTTTTTTTGCGTTAAATAAAGAAAAGGAGAGGAAAAAATGGAAGAAAACAACAAATTTTTAGGAACAGAAAGAATTTCTAAATTACTGTTAAAATTCGCAATTCCTTGTATTTTATCACTACTTATAAGTTCTTTATATAATATAGTTGATCAAATATTTATAGGGAATAGCGACTTAGGTTATTTGGGTAATGCTGCAACAACAATAGTTTATCCAATAACAATAATTAGCGTTGCATTTGCTTGGTGCTTTGGAGATGGAGCAGCTGCTTTTTTATCATTGTGTCAAGGAAGAAGAGACACAAAAGACGTTCATAAAGCTATCGGAAATGGCATACTAGTAACATTTATTATTAGTATAATATTTTTAATATTAGGTTTTTGTTTTATGGACAAGTTATTATATGGCTTTGGGGCATCAGAAGCAACAATAGAATTGGCTAGAGATTATTTTATTATTATTTTATCAGCTATTCCAGTTTATATGTTAGCAAATATGATGAATGCTGTTATTCGTGCAGATGGTTCACCAGCATTTTCAATGGCTTCAACATTATCTGGTGCAATAATAAATATTATTTTAGACCCTATATTTATTTTTGTGTTTAAATGGGGAATTAAAGGTGCAGCATGGGCTACAATTATAGGTCAAATTGTATCTTTTATAATTGCATTTGTATATCTATTTAGAACTAAAACATTTAAACTTAAATTAGAAAGTTTTAAAATAAATTTAGGTTTATTTAGTAATGTAATAAAGCTTGGAGTATCTACATTTATAACGCAAATGTCAATAGTTGTAATCTCACTTGTTTGTAACATAATGCTTTCAAAATATGGTGCTATGTCAAAATATGGAGCAGATATACCAATTGCAGTTATTGGTATAGCAATGAAAGTATTTACAATAGTAATAAATATTGTAGTTGGAATTATTATAGGAGCTCAACCTATTTTAGGATATAACTATGGAGCTAAAAATTACGATAGAGTTAAAAAGACATTTAGAATTGTGCTTAGTTTGACAGTTTTAATTGGAATTTTATCTACTTTAATATTTGAAATATGCCCACAAGTGGTTATTCGAATGTTTGGAACAGAATCAGACTTATACATGGAATTTGCAATAAAAACATTTAGAATATTCTTAATGCTTGTAACATTTACTTGCACAATAAAGATGATTTCAATATTCTTTCAAGCGGTACGGAGAACCTGTTAAAGCAGGAATTGTATCATTACTTCGCGATATCATTTGCTTTGTACCATTAGTTATTATACTGCCAAAATATATTGGCGTTGAAGGTAGCCTTTGGGCTGCTCCAATTGCAGATTTAGTTGGAATAATTTTTTCTGTAATATTAGTAGTAATATTCTTTAGAAAAATATCTAAAATAAAAGTGCCGGATAAGGAAATTGATGTGGCAATGAAACAATCAACTCCTGGCGTTATTATAACAATAGCAAGAGAACACCGGAAGCCAAGGAAAATATATAGGGAGTATAATCGCCGAAAAGTTAAACATTCCGTATTATTATAAAGAGATGACACTATTGGCTGCTAAGGAAAGTGGTTTAGATAAAGAATTTGTATCTAAATTGGAAACAGACACAGCAGAAGAAGCATTAAATCAACTATATTTGTCAACGTCTCCTGTACAGTATGCTATTCAAGCACAAGCAAGAGTTATAAAAGAAATTGCAGATAATGGGTCTTGTGTAATTGTTGGAAGAGCAGCAGATTATGTTTTAAGAGATAATAAAAATGTAGTAAAAGTTTTTATTTATGCACCAAAGGAGTATAGAATTTCAAATATAATGAAGATGTACAAAGATAATAGAACAGACGCAACAAAATATGTAGAAAAGTCGGATAAGAAAAGACACAATTATTATAAAACGATTTCTGGCTTAGAATGGGGCAAAACTCAAAATTATGATTTGTGTATTGATTCTTCAATAGGCAAAGAGGAAACAGCTAATATAATTTGTGAATATGTAAAATCTAAAGAAAAGATTAGCAAAAGCACAATTTAGAATGTTAATAGAAAGCAAGTAATTTTAATTAAAGATTACTTGCTTTTTGTGTGCCATATGTTATAAT
>CAZXVQ010000088.1:0-3031 GCA_964644295.1 uncultured Clostridium sp. | reverse complement strand
TTAAACTAAAATAAGGCGTTTGTCAATACAATCGCCTTATTTTAGTTTATTTTTACCATATGTAATATTTGTATGTATTTATGTTTTCATCATTTAATACTTCTGAAAATCACTAACTACGAAATTTTTCTCTTCAATCCGTATCAAAAAAACCTAGTATTTCTACTAGGTTTTTGATAATACCACAACTTTACATTAACCGCAAAACCGCCTATAAAGTAACAAATTCTCGTGTTCGTATTATAATTAGATGGTTGGGCTGGCTAGATTCGAACTAGCGCATGCATGAGTCAAAGTCATGTGCCTTACCGCTTGGCTACAGCCCAATATATAATGGGGTGGAAGATGGGACTCGAACCCACGGTCTCCAGTGCCACAAACTGGCGCGTTAACCAACTACGCTAAATCCACCATTTAAATAATGCATTTAATTTATAACTAAACGCATTATTTATTTTACTCCATTTTATATGCTTTTGTCAACTAATAAAATCCATTTTTTCGAATTTTTGCTTATAAATAGCTTTTAATCGGTAACTAGAAATTTCTTTTTTCTAAATAGAATTTATTTTTCAATTCGCCTTTTTTAGCTACAAGATAATGGTTTTACTGTAAAAATTTATTCTTCAACTGCCCATATTATTAATACTGCTTGCGAGTTATCTGTGCAGGTTGATAATGAAATTTCTCTCTTTCCGTTTGTATCTCTTTGCATGTAATCACTGTCATCTCTGCTTGTTTCGTAGATGTTGTAAATGTTGTATGCTATTCTTGTTCCAGAATTATCTGTTATATAAACTTTGTCTCCTAGTTGTAGTCTATCGTTGTTTCCAAAAAATGAGCCATTTCTGTAATTATGTCCTACAATTACCATATTTCCAATTTCATTTGGCTGTACTCCATATAGATGTGCAACCGACAATTCTATAGATGATGGTGTTGCTCTTTCTAATATTGGATATGATAGGTCTATTGCTGGAATTTCTATTTTGCCTATGACCTCGTACCCTTCGTACGTAACTTTAGAAGAACCGCTTTCAGTATTTGTGTATGTTATTGACTCCTCATTTAACATTGGAATTGCCTCTTCAGAGTTTTCTACTTGCGTTTCTATATTACTTTGTTCGTTTAACATATTTTCATATTCTCCCAATACTTCAGCTACGGCTTTTTCTGTTGTGAATTTTTTATAAACATCTACGCCTAAGAATCCTAATAATGCTAAAACAGCTACTGCAACAATTGCTAGTATTATAGTTAACACTTTACCATATTTATTTTCTCTCATTTTTTCCCTCCTATACTATAATATCATAGTTAATATTATTATAACATATTTCTTCGGTTTTTTATATACTTTTTATATTATTTTTGGTCCCATTTTTCCACCAGCAAGCATGTGAAAATGTAAATGCATTACTTCTTGCCCGGCGTCTTTTCCGCAATTGTTTAAAATTCTAAAGCCATCCTGCTCTATTCCAAGCTGTTTTGCAATTTTATTTATTGCAATGAAAATATTTGCAATCATCTGCATATTTTCTGGTTTAACTTCCAAAACGTTTGCCACATGCTCTTTTGGAATAACAAGAATATGAATTGGTGCTGCGGGATTTATATCTTTAAAAGCAAGCACCGCTTCATCTTCGTATACTTTTTCCGAAGGAATTTCTCCTTTAACTATTTTACAGAAAATACAATCGTCCATTTATATTCCCTCCTTCCTCTGTTTTTTTACTGGTTTTTCCCTAGATTAATACTGCTTTAATTCTTCTTACTCCTGCTGAACTTGCTTCTTCTTTTTTTATTTGGAATTTGCCAAGTTCGGAGGTGTTTTTTACATGAGGGCCTCCACACAATTCTTTTGATATTGTTCCTATTGAGTATACTGTAACTATGTCTGGATATTTTTCTATGAACATACACTCTGCACCAGATTTTATTGCGTCTTCTTTTTTCATTTCTTTCACTGTTACAGGCAAGCCCTGCGAAATCCATTCATTTACTAAGGTTTCTACTTTTTGCTTTTCTTCGTCTGTTAATTTGTGGTCACAGCTAAAGTCGAATCTCATTCTTTCTGGTGTTATATTTGAGCCTTTTTGATGTACGTCTTTACCAACAACAACCTTTAATGCTGCATTTAAAAGGTGAGTTGCTGTGTGATATTTTGTTTCCATTTCTCCACTGCCTGACAGTCCGCCTTTAAATTTCTGCTCACTTCCAATTTTAGATTTTTCTTGATGTTCTTTAAAGAGGCTGTCAAATTCTGAATTGTCTACTTTTAGTCCTTGTTCTTTTGCAAGGTCTGATGTTACTTCTGGTGGGAATCCGTATGTTTCATATAATGTAAACAAGTCTTGTCCAGATATTACATTGTTTTGTTCATTTTTCAGTTTTCTTACAATTTTATTAAATTCTCTTTCACCACGTTCAAGAGTTTTTTCAAATTTGTCTTTTTCTTCTATAATTACAGATTTTATTCTTTCTTTATTTGGCTCTAATTCTGGGTACATTTCTTTTAGAGTCTCAACATTTAAATCGATTAGTTCTGAAATTTTAGATAAATCTATTTGTAATTTTCTTAAATATCTTACCATTCTACGAATTAGCCTTCTTAATACATAGCCTCTATCCACATTGCTTGGAAGTCCACCATCTAGAATTATCATCATACTTGCACGCAAATGCTCTGCAACAATTCTTCTGCTTGCTATGTCGTCTATAACAGCCAGTTCCTCTAGTTTGTCCATTACAGGCTTAAATAATTCTGTATCAAATGGTGTTGCCTTTTCTTGCAGAAGCATTGCCATTCTTTCTAGTCCTAAACCTGTGTCAACATTATGCTGTTTTAATTTTTCGTATTTACCGTCTTTTGTTTTAAAGTATTCCATAAATACATTGTTCCAAATTTCCACATATTTTCCACAGTTGCATGACGGATTACACCCTTCTGAGCATTTTGGTTTGCCTGTATCGTAAAACATTTCTGTATCTGAGCCACAAGGTCCTTCTTCTCCTGCTATCCACCAGTTAT
>CAZXVQ010000087.1:0-3206 GCA_964644295.1 uncultured Clostridium sp. | reverse complement strand
GAAATTTATTTTACCATCTTTCTCAGTGTTTGTCAACAACTTTTTTAATTTTTTTGCCGACTTTTCACAAGCTTTTTTAGAGCAAAATAATAAACTAGTAATTTGCTATATTTTTAATGTTAAACGATTTACTAATTCATATATTTCATATGTATTTTTCTTCCCTAATCGACGGTACTTTAATTATAATATCATATAGTTATTTTAAAGTCAACACTTTTTTTAAAAATTTACAAAAATGTGGCTGCCTATCGTCTCATGCGCCGGCAATCCTCAATATTTTGCAATATGTTATACCAACTATAAACACGAATTATGTTATTTCCTGCCACTTGTCTATTATACGGATTATCAAAGCAAAGCACAGGAATATAATTAGATATTTCCAACACATTCGTCGGTTTATCCTCTATCATTATATCTATATTTTCTTGCTTACATATTTCTAATTTGCTTCCATTAGAAAATATTAGCTTATCATATTCAATTTTATTATTGTCTAGCCATTCTTTTACCATTAGCCCCATTGTGCCTTGCGCTTCTTCAGGAAGTCCTTCCTCATTTCGTGCAGTTATTATACATATTTCGTTGTTTTCTTTTAGTTTAGATATTACTTCTGCGGCATACTTTCTTGGTGGGTATCTTCTCGCATAATCTTCTAAATATTCGTTCCATACCTTTTCCATATTTTCATATGGCACATTAAAAATATCTGTTTCATAGTATTTTGACGAGTCTATATTATATTTTATTTTATGCTCGTAAAAATATTTTGTAGCATTGTCCATGCAAGCTTCGTAGTAATTTACCAATACGCCGTCTATATCAATTCCTATTTTCATTTATTTTTCCTTATATAATGTATTTAGGTTTTTAAAGGTAACCTATAAATCCTATCGAGATAATGAATCTTGGTCTAGTTTTGGGCCTGGTTTTAATTCTGCTGTAATATCCCTGTCCGCATACAATTCTGGCTTGTTTAAAAGCTGTATTCCAATATATTCTTCCAATTTATATACATTTTCATCTTCAATTTTGTCGCATATGGTTCTGTCTGTATAGAGCCCTGTATTGTAGGTTTTTTCATCTGAATTTTTGGCTCTAACTCCATTCATTTGTCTTATATACTCATTTTTCATTGTTTTATCAAATACCGCGCACAAGCCTTTTTTGGTCAATAGTGCATTAGAAATGGCTCTTCCAGTTCGACCGTTTCCATCTGGAAATGGATGTATTCTTATAAATCTATAGTGAAGTTTTGCAACTTCTTTTATATACTCCGCCTCCGACATAGTGTCTGACTTTTCTAGTAGGTCGCCTATGGCTTGGCTATATAATTTCATGGCAGATGGAACGTGCTCACGTTCTAATAGCCCAGATTCTTTATTCCTAAATCCTACATTAACATTTCTATAACCTGTTTCAGAGTAATATCCCTGCTTATCCCTATTAATAGTCCTGTTTATTGTTTTTATTTGCTCTTCTATTTTTGACGGTTCTTGACTAAACTCCGTGCTTAAAGCTTCAAGTTGCCCTGTTAAATTCTCGTAAATTTTTTCTACTTCTACTAATTTATCATTTGGGTTTTTTACTATTGTTACCATATCTAGTACATTATTCGACATATTTTGCAACATGCCCTGATATCCCATTTTTTGCTTTTCACCTAATATAACTAAAGAATTCCCGTTTAACTCATCATTTACCAAGTCTTGCATTATTTTGTTATTACCCAATACATGATAAATAAAGTATTTGGACATGTTGTCAATCTTTTCTTCATCTAAATCAGTATTCTTTTCCAAATACGATGAATACCTTTTTAGTAGCTCTTCATCAGATATTTCTTTTCTAGCCGATGGACTGAAAAGCCTTGAAAATAAATGCTTTTTATTAAGACTAGGTGTTTGCTTGCATAATCTTGAAACATATGGTTTTATTACCTTCTTTATAAGCTCATCTCTATTGTATGCACCTGTTAGTATTTGCTCAAAATCATCTGGAAATGGCTTTTTTATGTCTAAATATGGAAGCCCTTTTTCGTTTATTTTTTTCTCAACCTTTACATCCTTAGTAAGACCAACTATTCCATCTTGTGTCGTTAAATCTCTTGCAAGTGACCCTTTTATACTGTTTTTATCGCTTAATAATTGCTTAACAATTTCCCTTACTGTATTTATTTCTAAATCACTTTCATATCTTTTTACTTGTCCTTTGGAATTGGTAACCGTAGATTTACATTCATTTGTTAATACTTCTATTATCTTTCTTGTTTCTTCATCATAATAACTACTCCCAAACAATGTAGGTGAGCCTTTGCCATTTTTTAGGCTTATTAATAGTTCCTTTGCTTTTTCTTTTATCATATTCTTCTCCTGTTTTTATTTTCTTGCCATACGTTGTTTTACTGCCTCATACATTACTATTCCTGCAGACACTGAGGCATTTAACGAGGTAATTTTTCCCTTCATTGGTATTTTTATTAAAAAGTCACAATTTTCTTTTACAAGTCTGCTCATTCCAAAGCCTTCACTTCCTATTATAATTGCAATATTTCCAGTCATATCTTCATCATAATACATTGTGTCTGTATTCATGTCTGTCCCATAAATCCAAACCCCGTTATCCTTTAAATATTGTATCGTTTCGTTTAAATTGTTTACCCTTGCAATTTTCATAAAATTTGTTGCACCTGCCGAAGTTTTATTTACCGTACTATTTACAGATGCACTACGTCTTTTAGGAATAATTACTCCATGAACCCCTGCTGTTTCTGCTGTCCTTATTATTGACCCTAAATTATGTGGGTCTTCTATTCCATCTAATATTAGTATAAAACATTTTTCATTTTTTTGTTTTGCCAAGTTTAATATTTCATCAACCGTGCTGTAATCAAATGGTGGAACAATAGCAATTACTCCCTGCGGATTTTCTGTTTGAGATATTTGATTCAATTTGTTTCGTTCTAATTCTGTAATTAAAATTTTTCTTTCTTTAGCTTTTGCTATAATTTTAAGAATTGAACCATGTTTTTCTCCTTTTGCAACTATTATTTTATTTATATCTCTTCCAGATTCCAACAATTCTAGCACACTATTTCTGCCTTCCACTTGGTCAACATATTCTTCCTTTTCCAACTTCATTTTTCCTTTCCTATTCTTCGTCTAATTTTAATACGCTTAAAAATGCTTCTTGCGGTATTTCTA
>CAZXVQ010000086.1:0-3244 GCA_964644295.1 uncultured Clostridium sp. | reverse complement strand
TTATAAAAGGAGCCGTAAGAGCACCAATAACAATTATTTTGGCTATGGTTATGTCATTTATAATTAGCAAAAAAATAGCATTTACATTCTTAATTTCATCTATTATACTTGGAGCATTACTAATATTTATTTCTAGAATAGCTCATCCTATTTTTAAAAGAGTATTTGATAATTACGATAAATTAAATAATGTTGTGCAAGAAAATGTAAAAGGAATAAGAGTGGTAAAGTCTTTTGTAAAGGAAAACACAGAAGTTAAAAAATTTGAAGATGTATCAAATATTATCTATAAAGACTTTACAAAAGCAGAGGCAATTATAGCATTTAACAATCCGCTAATGCAATTTACAGTATATACTTGCATTACTTTAATTTCATGGTTTGGCGCAAAATGTATTGTTGGCGGAGTTTTAACAGAAGGCGAATTAACAAGCCTATTTAGCTATGCTATGCAGATTTTATCAAGCCTTATGTTAGTATCTATGATATTTGTAACGATTACAATGGCAATCGAATCGGGCAGAAGAATTGTAGAAATATTAGATGAAGTGCCAGAGTTACAAAATCCAGAAAATCCAATTATGGAAGTAAAAAATGGAGAAGTAGAGTTTGAAAATGTAAGTTTTAGCTATATAAAAGACAAAAATAAATTGGCGCTAAAGAACATTAATTTAAAAATAGAATCAGGTCAAACAATAGGAATATTGGGTGGAACAGGAAGTTCAAAATCAACTATTGTTCAGTTAATTCCAAGATTATATGACGTAACAGAGGGAACTTTAAAAGTTGGTGGAATTGACGTAAAAAAATATGATATAAAAACACTTAGAGATGAAGTGGCAATGGTACTTCAAAAAAATGAATTGTTTTCAGGAACAATAAAAGAAAACTTAAAATGGGGAAATAAAAATGCAACTGATGAAGAAATAGTAAAAGCTTGCAAATTGGCTCAGGCAGATGAATTTATAGAAAGTTTCCCTAATAAATATGATACATATATTGAGCAAGGCGGAACAAATGTATCTGGAGGACAAAAGCAAAGACTTTGCATAGCTAGAGCACTTTTAAAAAAGCCTAAAATACTAATTTTAGATGATTCAACATCAGCAGTAGATACTAAAACAGATAGTTTAATTAGAAAAGCTTTTGCTGAGGAAATTCCAAATACTACAAAAATTATAATTGCACAAAGAGTGGCTTCTGTTCAGGATAGTGACCAAATTATTGTATTAGATAATGGCAAGATAAATGCAGTTGGCACACATGAAGAATTGTTAAAGTCAAATGCAATTTATAAGGAAGTTTACGAATCTCAGGTAAAAGGAGGCGAAGAGGCTAATGAATAAAGGGAAAAAATTTGATAAAAAAACAATAAGCAGATTATTAGGCTATGTATTTAGAAATTTTAAAATACAGGTTGGAGTAGTGCTAATACTAATTATTTTAAGTTCTTTAACAAGTGTGGCAAGCTCACTATTTATACAAAAATTAATAGACAACTATATTTCGCCTATGCTAACTCAAGAAAATCCTGTATTTACTCCACTATTAAAGGCATTGGCTGTTATGGCTTGTATATATTTAATAGGAATAGTATCTAATTATTTGTATAATAGAATGATGTCAAAAGTAGCACAAGGAACTTTAAAAGTAATTCGTGATGAAATGTTTGAAAAAATGCAAAAGCTACCAATTAGGTATTTTGACACTCATACACATGGAGAAATTATGAGTTATTATACAAATGACGCAGACACATTAAGAGAGCTAATATCAAGAGGAATACCAGAAATAGTTTCTATGATTATAACAATTATTTCTACTTTTATTGCTATGGTTTGCACTAGTCCATATTTAACCATAGTTGTACTATTTATTTTAGTTGCTATGCTAAAAGTTACAAAAAATATTGGCGGAAAAAGTAGCACTCATTTTATAAAGCAACAAGAAACTTTGGCAAAAGTAGATGGATATATTGAAGAGATGATAAATGGTCAAAAGGTAATAAAAGTATTTTCTCATGAAGAGGACGCAATAGAAGATTTTAAAAAGTTAAACGAAAAGCTTTGCGAGGATACAACAAAGGCCAATAAATACTCCAATATTTTAATGCCAGTTTTGGCAAATTTGGGGAATATACAATATGTATTAATAGGAGCAGTTCGGAGGATTACTTGCAATTCAAGCAGTAGGAGGGCTAACAATAGGAGCGATTGCCTCATTCTTGAATTTAAGTAAAAGCTTTGCTATGCCAATAGCTAAATTATCTAATCAAATTAATGTAGTTGTTATGGCATTAGCTGGTGCAAAAAGAATATTTAGCATGATGGACGAAGAGCCAGAAGCAGATGATGGCTATGTGACTTTGGTAAATGCTACAAAAGAAAATGAAGAAATAAAAGAAACAGATAAATATACGGGAATGTGGGCTTGGAAACATAGGCACCATGATGGAAGAATAGAGTATGTAGAATTAAAGGGACACATTGAATTTGAAAATGTTAATTTTGGATATGACGAAAATAAAATAGTATTAAAAAATATAAGCTTATATGCAAAACCAGGTCAAAAAATTGCTTTTGTTGGGGCAACCGGAGCAGGCAAAACAACAATTACAAACCTTATAAATCGTTTCTATGACATTACAGATGGAAAAATTCGCTATGATGGAATCAATATTCAAAAAATAAAAAAGGAAGATTTAAGAAAGTCGTTAGGAATGGTATTACAGGATGTTAACTTATTCACAGGAACAATAAAAGAAAACATCAGATATGGAAATGAAGAAGCATCAGATGAAGAAGTAATAGAAGCAGCAAAACTTGCAAATGCACATAATTTTATTATGAACCTACCAAATGGATATGACACTGTTATAGATGGAAGTGGAGGCAGTTTATCACAAGGGCAAAAACAGTTAATTTCTATTGCAAGAGCAGCAATCAATAATCCGCCAGTTATGATATTAGATGAGGCAACTTCTAGTATTGATACTAGAACAGAAAAAATTGTACAAGACGGAATGGATAAACTAATGAATGGAAGAACTGTATTTGTAATAGCTCATAGGCTTTCAACAGTAAGAAATTCAAAAGCAATAATGGTATTGGACCACGGAGAGATTATCGAAAGAGGAAATCACGAAGATTTGATTAATGCAAAAGGAGTGTATTATAGATTATATACAGGTAGCTTTGAATTAGAGTAATATAGGCATAATATTTGCACATATAAAATAATTTGA
>CAZXVQ010000085.1:0-3328 GCA_964644295.1 uncultured Clostridium sp. | reverse complement strand
TGAAGGAAAGAATAGAAAAGCTAGTTGGTGATACTGCAAAAGACATATGGATGGGAACATTTCACTCAATTTGCGTGCGTATTTTAAGAAAATATATAGATAGATTAGGTTTTAAATCTGACTTTGTAATTTTTGATACTTCTGACCAAAGAACTTTAATAAAGGAGTGCCTAAAATCTCTAAAAATAGACGACAAAATATTTACGGACAGAGCGGTTTTGTCTGAAATAAGTAATGCAAAAAACGAGATGTTAGAGCCAGAGGAGTACAGAGTAGAACATGCAGGAGATTTTAGACAGGAAAAAATAGCAGATGTTTATGAGCTGTATCAGGGCAAGCTGAGGGAGAACAACGCAGTAGATTTTGACGATATAATAAACTTTACAATAAAAATACTAACAAAAAATGCAGATGTTTTAGAATATTACGCAGAAAAGTTTAAATACGTCTTGGTAGATGAATACCAAGACACTAATAAGGCACAATTTACGCTTGTATCACTATTTGCATCAAAATACGGAAACATCACGGCAGTTGGAGATAATGACCAGGGAATTTATAGTTTCCGTGGAGCAGATATAACAAATATTCTAAATTTTGAAAGGGATTTCCATGGAACAAAGATAATAAAGCTAGAACAAAATTATAGATGTACGGGAAATATTTTAAGGACTGCAAATGCAGTAATAAAGCATAATGCAAATAAGTACGAAAAAAAGCTTTGGACGAAAAATGACGAAGGCGAGCTACCTTGCATATATTGTGGCGAAGACGAGTATGACGAAGCAAGATATATTGTAGAACAAATTGCACATTTAAAAACAGAGGAATATTACAAAAATTCAGACTTTGCAATTTTATATAGAATGAATGCGCAGTCAAGAGCAATTGAAGATATTTTAGTTCGAGAAAATATACCATACAAAGTAATAGGAGGCCTAAAATTCTATGAAAGAAAGGAAATAAAGGACATAATTGCGTATTTGCGACTAATACACAACACTGCCGATAATCTTTCTTTAAAAAGAATAATAAATGAGCCAAAGCGTGGAATTGGAAAAACAAGCCTAGAACAAATACAAGAAATTTCATACAAAACTGGATCATCAATGTATGAAGTTATAAAAAATGCTGCTGAATATGGGCTAAATAGGGTTTATGTAAACTCGAGAGACTTTATAGAAAAAATGGAGCAACTAAGAATAGAAAAGCAGAACTTAAAAATTTCGGATTTAATTAAGAAAACGCTAAACATAACTGGCTACACAGAAGCATTAAAATTAGAAAACAGCGTGGAGGCAGAAACAAGAATAGAAAACCTAGAGGAATTTTTAACTGTTGCAATGGAATTTGAGGAGCAAGAAGCGGATAATACGTTGGCAGAATTTTTAGAAAGCATTACATTGTCTAGCGACATAGACGGAATGGAAGATGAGGAAGATTCTGTAACGTTGATGACATTACATAGTGCAAAAGGACTAGAATTTCCAACAGTTTTCTTAGTTGGAATGGAAGAGGGAATATTCCCAGGCTATAAATCTATGGGTGAGCCTCAAGAATTAGAAGAAGAAAGACGTCTGTTTTATGTTGGAATAACTAGAGCAAAACAGTATTTGTATTTAACATGCGCAAGGCACAGAACAATATTTGGCTCTACAAGCTACAATCAAGTATCAAGATTTGTAAGAGAAATTCCGGACGAGCTACTAGAGGGATATGCAGAAGTTGTAAATAATGCAAAATCAAGAAATCAAGAGGACGAATTTGCAGACCGTAGCTTTAGATGGAGCTATGGAAAAGGACAAACTGTTAAAACACGCAAAATGGACGAAAAAGAAAGAAGCGCGGTAGAGACAAAAACAAAGCAAAATGCAAACCCTTCAGGTTTCCAATTTAGAACAGCAGAAAGCTTCTTAACCTCGCTAAAAGTACAAACAAATAATGTAGATGTATCAAAATACAAAGTTGGACAAAGAGTATATCACAAAAAATTTGGGGAAGGAACAATTACAAACCTAGAACAAGAAGGAGACGATGTAAAAGTAGACCTTGAATTTGATAAAGTTGGGCACAAAAGGCTAATGGCAAAATTTGCAGGATTAGAAATTATAGATTAAAAAATCACATTAAGTTTTTAGAAATTGTAATAAAAATACAAAAAAGTAATATAAAAATGGAATAAAAACCGAAAAACTTGCCAATACTATATAACAGAAAAAATTAGAAAGGAAGTTATAAGTATGGCAAATTTAAGTCAGGTAGAATTACAAAATTTACGTCATCTAATAGGCGCACACGAAACAAGTTACCAAAAATTAAACACATATGCATCACAAGCAGTAGATCCACAAATAAAGCAAATATTTACAAAATCTGCACAAGATGCTTTAAACACAAAACAAAAGTTAATGTCATTTTTAAACAACTAAAATCATTAAGGAGGAAAAATCATGGACGAGAAAACAATGGTAAATGATGTATTAGATGGTGTTAAATCAAACCTAAAAACGTATCAAGGAGTAATAACAGAGGCAGAGGATGTTCAATTAAGACAAACAATACAACAAATAAGAAACAACGACGAGAGTTTTCAATATGAATTATTTAAAATAGCGCAAACAAAAGGATATTACAAACCTGCCCAAAAGGCAACACCAACAGAGATACAAACAGTAAAAACCGAGTTACAATAAAATTGATATACAAATTCCGAATGCAATTTGGAGTTTGTATATTTTTTTTTGTAAAGCTCAAATATATTCATATTGAATGTATACCATATGTGAATTAATCTCTAACAGTTTTAATTTAAAAAGGATATAATTTTCCAGCGAGTATTTTAAAAACAATAATTAGTATGCAAAAATGAATACTATCTTAAAATTTATTGATACTAAATTGTCTAATAAAAAATCGCTTTGAAGTTATTTCTAAATTCAAAGCGATTCAATATTTATTATAAGTATATTAATCCAAATTTAAGTAATTGCTCTTTCCGTATATCATACGGGAAATCCATACTTTTCTCTTTTCAAAATCTATTGTATATAGTATAACATAATTTTTTACGACAATTCTACGATATTTTCTTTTTAATTTATCAACCTTTCCAATTTTCATATACAACTCTGGGACATTTGCTAAATTTAAAACTTTGTCTGTTACCTCTGTCATTAAGCGTTTTGCGGCCTCATTTTCTTTTAAATTATTAGAGATATACTTATAAATTTCGGATATTTCTTCGATACATCCATCAGTAAATTCTACCTCAAATAGTTTATTTTCAAAATCCATACTTTTCTCTAAGCTCCTTTATGACTTCTGTTGC
>CAZXVQ010000084.1:0-3375 GCA_964644295.1 uncultured Clostridium sp. | reverse complement strand
AATCTTTGACTTTTACCATTTTTTGTGTTATACTATAAATGTGGTTTAAAGAGCTAATCAACCTTTATAATTCTACAATTATATAAAATACAGGAGGGAATAACATGTTTAATGTTGGAGATAAAATAGTATACCCAATGCATGGCGCAGGAACAATAGATGCTATAGAGCAGAAAGATATTTTGGGAGAAAAACAGGAGTATTATATAATTAAAATGCCTGGAGAAGTAAAGGTTATGGTTCCAACTGCTAAAGCGAGTGATATAGGCGTAAGAAGCGTAATAAATAAAGAAGAGGCAGGAAAAGTATTAGAAATACTAGAGGCAAACGAAACAGAAATGTCTCCAAACTGGAATAAAAGATACAAAGAAAACATGGACAAAATGAAAACTGGCAATATATACGAAATAGCTGATGTAGTAAGAAATTTAAGCTATAAGCAAAAAGAAAAAGGATTGTCTACAGGAGAGAAGAAGATGTTAAATAATGCAAAGCAAATTCTTGTAAGTGAACTTGTTTTAGCAGAGCATGCATCAGAATCAGAAGTAGAAAATTTAGTGGAAAATAAAATAAATTTATCATTTGAGGAACATAGAAATGCAGAAGAACCAATAAGCACAAATAGCGTTGTAAGTAAATTTATACCATTTAACGATATAAGTGCTATGGGCAACGAATCAGATGGTATGCCACAAAATTTATAATCTATATACTTATACAAATTAAAGGACTAACTATACCGTTAGTCTTTTTTGTATTATAAAAACGGTTTACATATTATGGAACTTTAAGAAGGAATACATAATTTTGTGTCGAATATATATATTATGGGGAAGGTAACTAAGAAGAGTGAGATATAGTGACGAATTATTAGATGAAATCAAAAGTAAAAATGATATAGTAGATATTGTGTCACAATATGTTGTACTAAAAAGGTCCGGAAGAAATTATATGGGTTTATGTCCATTTCATAAGGAAAAATCAGGTTCATTTTGCGTATCACCAGACAAGCAAATATTTCACTGCTTTGGATGTGGAGTAGGCGGAAATGTTTTTCATTTTATAAGCAAAATAGAAAACCTAAGTTTTAAAGAATCCATAGAATTTTTAGCAAATAGAGCAGCAATAGAATTACCCACATCATATAGCGAAGAAGACGACAAATTATACAAGCTAAAACAAAGAGTATATGAAGTAAACAAATGCGCTGCAGAATTCTATCATCAAAACCTATACAAACCAACGGCAAAACCAGCACAAGACTATGTAAAGAAAAGACGACTAGACAATAAAACCCTAAAATCTTTTATGATAGGCTATTCAGGGAGATTTAATGAGCTTTACATAGAACTAAAGCAAAAAGGATTTTCAGAAGAAGAAATATTGGCGTCATGCCTTGTAAACAAAAATCAAGATGGAAGGTTTATAGATAGATTTAGAAATAGGCTAATGTTTCCAATAATGGACGCAAGACAAAGAGTAATAGCTTTTGGGGGAAGAGTATTAGACGATAGTAAGCCAAAATATATAAATTCACCAGAGGATATTGTGTATAGCAAGGGTAGACACTTATTTGCGTATAATTTGGCAAAAAAAGACAACCCTAAATCAATAATAATAGTAGAAGGCTATATGGATGCTGTATCACTGCATCAAAGGGGAATAACCAATGCAGTAGCATCTTTAGGAACTGCTTTAACAGAGGCACAAGGTAGACTATTACGTAGAAGTTGCGAAAAGGTCATAATAGGATATGATGCAGATGGTGCAGGACAGGCTGCAACTCTAAGGGGATTAGAAATTCTGCAAAACTTAGGGTGTGACATACGAATTCTGCAAATAGAAGGTGCAAAAGACCCGGACGAGTTTGTGGTAAAGTATGGACCAGAGAGATTTCAAAAATACGTAGAAAATGCAATATCTTTGGTAGAGTTCAAAGTAAAAATGCTAAAAAAAGAATTAAATCTAGACAATGTTAATGATAAAATAAAATTCTTAAACGAAGTTGCAAAAATAATTACAAAAGTTCAAAACAGCATGGAAAGGGAAGTTTACATAGATAAAATTTCGCATGAATATAAGGTATCCAAAGAAGCAATTTATGCTGAAGTAAACAAAATTCTATATGCTAAAAACAGAAGCGAGCAAATAATTGAGAAAAAAACCGTGCCATTAAAAACGGCCACTGCAAATACAGAAGAGAAAAATGTTGGCGAAAAAACACAAAAAAGAGAGAAGCTTTTAATATATTTATTGGTAAACTACCCGGATAAAAGCTTTGAGAAATTAAAGAATATTATAACAAGTCACTTAATAAAAATAGAAAGAAACAGTATAATTTTAAATAAATTGTATGAAGCATGTGAAAAAGGAAATATTAATACAGAAAATATTTTAAATTTATTTCAAGATGAAGACACTATAAATTATTTAACAGAAATAATGTCGTCTGACTTTGAAATAGCAGATGTAGACAAATGTATAGACGACATAGTTGTTACATATAGAAAAGAATTATTATTACAAAAAAGAAATGAAATTTTGGGTAAAATAGACAATGCCCAAAATAATAATTTAACCAAAGAAGAAATAGCTAATTTAGAAGCCGAATTAAATAATATAATAATCAAATTGGCTAAAATAAAGTAGGGGGTTATATTTAATGAAAAAGAAGGAAGAAGAAGTTGTAGAAGCAGAAGTAAGCAATAAAGAAATTGTTGAAGAGAGCAATGAAAAGCATGCAAGCAAGACTGATACAGATGCAAAGTTAGATAGCATAATAAAAAAGGCTAAGGAAAAGGGGAGAATAACATATGGAGAGCTTGCAAGTGAGCTAGATGATGCTAATACTGAACAAATGGACAAAATTTTTGATGCATTTGAAGATATGGGGGTAAATGTATTAAAAGATGACGATTTGGAATTTGACGAGCCAGATATAGAAGATTTAGAAGAACTTGAAGCTGTAGAAGATGTAAAAGTAGAAGAAATAGACCTAAATAACATGGATGGCATTAATATAGATGATCCAGTTAGAATGTATTTAAGAGAAATAGGTAGAATTCCACTTTTAACATACGAGCAAGAATTGGAACTTGCAAAAAATGCTTTAAAAGGAGACGAAGAGGCTAAACAAAAACTTGCGGAATCTAATTTAAGGCTTGTTGTTAGTATTGCCAAAAAATATGTTGGTAGAGGAATGCTATTTTTAGACCTAATCCAAGAAGGAAACATGGGCTTAATAAAGGCTGTAGAAAAGTTTGATTATACAAAGGGTTACAAATTTAGTACCTATGCAACATGGTGGATTAGACAAGCAATAACTAGAGCAATTGCAGACCAAGCAAGAACAATAAGAATACCAGTTCACATGGT
>CAZXVQ010000083.1:0-3448 GCA_964644295.1 uncultured Clostridium sp. | reverse complement strand
GATAATGTTTTATAGAGGAAAACAAAAATTAAAGGAGGTTGATTAAAATGGATAAGAGAGAAAATTGTAAGGTTGTTCAAGATTTGTTGCCAAACTATATTGAAAAATTGACAAGTGAGGAAACGAATGGGTACATAGAAAAACACCTAGAAGAATGTGACGATTGTAAAAAAGTTTATTCTAGTATGTTAGAAGATTTAAAAGTGGATGATTGTCAGAAGGAAAAAAGAAAAGTAAACTACATGAAGAAATTTAGCCAAAAAATGAGAATTTTAAAAATAATTCTGTTATTAATAGTGGTTATATTTTTAGTTGTTATTACAAGAAGGGCTATAATTTTAACAAATTTGGCAAATAAATCGCAAAGAACACTAGAACAAGGTAGCGAAAACTTTTATTATAAGTTAGAATCTCTAAGTGATGGTAATTTTAAAGTGTGGGAAACATATTACAAAGATGGAACGACAATACTAAAAATTACGACATATTCTTTAGAGCAAAAAGAAAAACAAGAAACGTTATACCAAAACGGAGACGAGAAATTTAGATTAATTCAAGAAGATGGAATAAATAAATTATACAATATAGGCGGAATAAGTATAACTCCAATAACGGTTACTTCAGACATAATTTTTGAAAATTGGTTTACAGCCATATTTTCAACGATACAAAAAGTTAATTTAAATGGAAAAACGTGTTATATAATAAAAGATAAAAATACGGAAAAATTTATAGATGCAGATACAGGAGTTGCAATAAAAATAATAGACAATGAATTAAATCAAACTACAGATTACACGTATGTTGCAGGCAATGTTTCAGATGAAGATATAACAAAACCTGATATATCCTCTTATGATATAATTAACTAAGATGAGCATATAAAATATGCTCATTTTACGTATTAATTTGACTAACGAGACCTTGCACAAGCCTTGTATTGACAAATTATATAGAGTTTCGTATAATTGAGGCAGACAGTGTAAAAAATACGAAAGGGAGAATGAGAGTAGCTTAAAAAAGTATAACTGTGGTCATTTTTAGATTGCCAAACTTAAACTTAAAAGAAAGGCACAAAAAAATGGAAATGACCAAAGAAGCTAAAAGGGGAGGCGGCAGAATTATGTTCAAATTAGTATCAGATTATAAGCCAACTGGAGATCAACCACAGGCAATTGAATATTTATCAAATGGAATAAAGTCTGGAAAGAAATTTCAGACTTTGCTTGGCGTAACAGGAAGCGGAAAGACCTTTACAATGGCGAATATAATTGAAAAAGTGCAAAAGCCAACACTCGTTTTAGCACATAATAAAACACTAGCAGGACAATTATATTCAGAATTTAAAGAGTTTTTTCCAGAGAACAATGTTGAATACTTTGTTAGTTACTATGATTATTATCAGCCAGAAGCCTACATCCCTTCGTCAGACACATATATAGAGAAAGATTCATCTGTAAATGACGAAATAGACAAGCTTCGCCATTCTGCAACAGCGTCGCTTTTTGAGACAAAAGATGTAATAATTGTTGCGTCTGTTTCGTGCATATATGGTTTGGGAGACCCAATAGATTACGAGCATATGACGGTTTCTCTAAGACCTGGAATGAAAATAGAAAGAAATGTTATGCTTAAAAAATTGATTAATATGCAATATTCAAGAAATGAGCTGGATTTTAAAAGGGGGACTTTTAGGGCTAAAGGAGATATAGTAGAAATATATCCATCGGATTACGGCGAAAGTGCAATAAGAGTAGAGTTTTGGGGAGACGAGGTAGAAAAAATATCGGAAATAAATCCACTAACAGGTAAAGCAGTGGCTACAAGAAACCATATTATGATATTCCCAAATTCCCATTATGTTACAACCGCAAAGAAGATGGAGCATGCGATTCAAACAATTGAAGAAGAAATGGAACAACAAGTTGAATTTTTTAAGTCTCAGGGCAAGCTAATTGAGGCACAAAGAATAGAAGAAAGAACCAATTTTGATATAGAGATGATGAAGGAAACTGGCTTCTGCCAAGGAATAGAGAATTATTCTAGACATATAAGTGGAAGAGAGCCTGGAAGTGCACCATATACCTTATTTGACTACTTTCCAAAGGATTTTTTATTGCTTATAGATGAGTCTCATGCTACAATTCCACAAATAAGAGCAATGTATAATGGAGATAGAGCAAGGAAGGAATCCCTAGTAAAATATGGATTTAGGCTTCCATCTGCATTTGATAATAGACCACTTAAATTTAACGAATTTGAGGATAGAATTAATCAGGTTATATTTGTTAGTGCAACACCTGCAGAATATGAAAAAGAGCATTCTAAAGAAAATGTTGTAGAGCAGATTATACGTCCAACAGGGCTTTTAGACCCAGAAATAGAAGTAAAGCCTGTAACAAATCAAATTGATGATTTGATTGCTCAAATACATGAAAGAATTGAGAAAAATGAAAGAGTATTAGTAACAACACTTACTAAAAAAATGGCAGAAGATTTAACAAGTTATTTAGCAGGCTTGGATATAAAAGTAAGGTATATGCATTCTGACATTAAAGCATTGGAAAGAATGGATATTATAAGGGATTTAAGACTTGGTGAGTTTGATGTTTTAGTTGGAATTAATTTATTAAGAGAAGGTTTAGATATTCCAGAAGTTTCGCTTGTTGCAATATTAGATGCAGACAAAGAAGGATTTTTGCGCTCAGAACGTTCGCTTATACAAACAATAGGCCGTGCTGCAAGAAATACAGACGGAAAAGTTATAATGTATGCAGATGAACTTACAGATTCAATGGATAAAGCAATTTCAGAGACAAACAGAAGAAGAACTATGCAAAAAAAATATAACGAAGAACATGGAATTGTGCCACAAACAATTAAAAAATCTGTTAGAGATACAATACGTGCAAGTATTGTAGAAGAGGCGCAAGACAAATACAACTTAGACGAAGGAACAACAATGGAAGAAATAATAGATAAATTAACGGAGGAAATGCTACTTCATGCTCAAAAAATGGAATTTGAGGAAGCTGCTAAATTAAGAGATAAGATAAAGGAATTGCAAAATGGAGAGATTTAATTTGAAAAGACAATATTTTGGAAAATAATATATGAATTTATTATTTTTTGTGTTATACTAGTGGTGTCACAAAACATGAAGGAGAGAATGTAATGGATATAGAAAATACAATTAAGATAATGCTAAAGGGAGCAGCAGACCACACAGATGTTGAAGAAATAAGAGAAAAATTAAAAAAGGTAGACTCAGAAAATAGGCCTTTAAGAATAAAATTAGGATTAGACCCATCTGCACCAGACATCCATTTAGGACATGCAGTTGCATTAAGAAAAATGAAGCAATTGCAAGACCTTGGAAATGAAGTTATAGTAATAATTGGCGATTTTACAGGAATGATAGGAGACCCAACAGGAAAGTCTAAAACAA
>CAZXVQ010000082.1:1081-3457 GCA_964644295.1 uncultured Clostridium sp. | reverse complement strand
TCGTTTTTAAGACCAAATGTAACAATTTTTGCATTGGTATTTTTGTATAAATCAACGCAATTTGCATCATCTGCATTTAATACTAACAAACCATTATTTGGTAGCAAATTTACAAATTTTACGAATGCTTCTTTAATGTGTGACAAATCTTTAAAATAATCTAAATGGTCATTATCTATATTCAAAATAACTTCTGTTTTAGGGTGAAATTTTAAAAAGCTTTCCACATATTCGCAAGATTCTAAAATAAAATAATCGCTATTACCAACTCTATAATTTCCGTTTATCTGTTTTAAAATTGCACCAACTTGAATGCTTGGATCTTTGCAGGCTTCTAAGAAGCAAACTGAAATCATAGAAGTTGTGGTTGTTTTTCCGTGAGTACCAGAGATACTAATTGTATCTTTATAAGCTTTTGTAATTAAACCTAAAAAAGTAGATCTGCCCATCATTGCAATGTTAAGCCTTTTTGCTTCTAACATTTCTATATCATCTTCAGGAATGGCAGCACTATAGACTACTAAATCAGCTTTTCTTAAGTTTTCTAAATCATGACCAATTGATACGTGAATATGATTTTCTCTTAGCTTGTTTACAAGTTCGGAGCAAGCAGAATCTGATCCTGTTACATAAAAACCCCATTGTCTTAGCATAACAGCAATGCCACTCATACTAGTGCCACCGATACCTAACATATGAATATGTTTATATTGTTTTAATTCTTCTAAGTTAACCAATATTAGCACCCCTTTACGTTTTTTGTCTTGCTATATTATATACTTAATTGCTGGATTTTTCAACCAAAATAACAAAATAATAAGAATAATTGTAATGGCGCTCAATTCACTATTACTTGAAAATTTAATAAACTGCAATTCAAAATGATTGAAACGCTTGTCCTTACTGGTCACGGCTAGAGGCTCACAAAATAACTGTACACTTGTACTATAAGTTTTTAAACATACGGTGTAATAGGTGAAATAAATAAAAGTATGATAAAATTTTTGAAAATTTTTGTAAAAATAGAAGGAAAATGCGATAAAATGGAGAATAATATAAATGTACACACCAAAGTGTACAAATAAAACATTGGAAGGCGGTGCTCATATGGAAGTCACAGAAGTACGTATTAGAAAAGTAAATTCAGGAAATAGAATGAAGGCTGTTGCCCAGGTAACATTTGATAATGAATTTGTTGTTCATGAAATCAAAGTTATAGATGGACCAAACGGATTATTCATGGCTATGCCTAGAAAAGAAAGAAATGGAAAGTTTAATGATATAGCTCATCCAATCAATCAAGCTACAAGGGATAAGATTCAAAAAGCTGTATTAGAGGAATATGAAAGGGCAGAAGACCCAGAACCTGTTTCTGATTCAGAAGAAAGCGCTGAATAATTAAAATAAAAATAGCTAAAAATGGCGACATCCAATAAGGACAGTCGCTATTTTAAATTAAAAAGAAACATTAATTATAATTTAAGAAAGAGGTCGACTATTGTTGTACGGTTTAGCTTGCAAGATTTATATTATCATGGTATAATGGAGCAAGACAAAGAAGGAAAGTAGTGATTTAATGCAACAAGAAGAAATCAAAGACAATTATAATTTAATGATTGAGCAAAAAAGAAGAGGATTTGAAGTTACTTTAAAAATAGTAAGTTCGGCAATTCAAAGAATGAAGGAAGAGGCTATTATATCTGACGATGTAGCAATAAGTGCCAGACTAAAAAGTTTTAAATCTGCATATGAGAATTCAATTAAAGGAAAAAAGGTTGACGACTGCTTTGGAATAAGAATAGTTGCAAGAAATGAGCAGGAGTTAGAAAAAATAGAAGAAACCATACAAGAAATATTAAATATAGTAAAAAGTAAAAATCATAAAACCAATCACTCTACAGGGTATAATGCGTTACATCAAATGGCTATTCTAAAAGAAAATTTTGCACTTGCTAACAATATGGAGCATGAGCAATTTCCAATAGTAGAGCTTCAATATTGGACAAAAGAGATAGAAAAAGACTGTGTACATGGCGAGCTTGCGTATTCAAGGTACAAAAAGAAGGACATGGAAAAGATTCGTAAAACATATAAAGAATCTCCAAGTGATTTGTATCCTTTGTTGCCTGTTTTTTACGAGGTTAAGGGAGATAAAATAAGAACATTATCATCAGAAGAAACATTAAGAAAAATGTATCCTGACCTAGAATTAAATATAAAAAAAGCACCAGAAGAAGAACGCTTAGTATGCCATTAAAAGTTTAGGCAACAAAACTTATGCAAAATAGAACTTTTTGCTTTACAAATAGCCGTAAATATGTTATTATAAACACAGTTAAATAAAGCCTACGAAAAAGCAAAGTATGTAATTGTAAA
>CAZXVQ010000082.1:0-1071 GCA_964644295.1 uncultured Clostridium sp. | reverse complement strand
TAAAGAGAGAAAGGTTTTAAGCTGCAAGCCTTTTATATATTAATTACAGAAATTTCACTTTGGAGGCGTCTTTTTGAACAAAGAATAAAAAAATCTTTAAGTAGTAAAGACCGTTAGCTACGTTATAGCTATAAATGAGGTTAAGAAATTAACGAATATAGGTGGTACCACGGATATACAGTCATTCGTCCTATAAAATATTAGAAATGATATTTTATTACGAATGGCTTTTTTATTTTATAAGGAAATTAAAGAAAGGAGATAATGCTAGACCTATAAACTAGCATTTACAGGGAAAATGAAAGAAAAGCTAGAAGAAATAAGCAAGAAATCTAAAGAAAAAATTGCACAGATAAAAGATTCACAATCATTAAATGATTTTAAGGTAAAGGTTTTAGGCAAAAAAGGTGAACTTACAGAAATTCTAAGAGGAATGAAGGATATTGCAGAAGAAGAAAGACCTAAAGTTGGCGAACTTGTAAATAAAATAAGAGACGAAATATCAACCATGATTTCTGAAAAGGAGCAGGAATTTGAAGCAATAGAATTACAAAATAAGCTAGAAAATGAAAAATTAGATGTAACACTTCCTGCTACAAAGGTAAAAAAAGGGAGCGAGCACCCACTAAACAGAATTATAGAAGAGGTAGAAGACTTATTTGTTTCTATGGGATATGATGTAGTACAAGGTCCAGAGCTAGAAACTGATGAATATTGCTTTGAGAGATTAAATCTTCCAAAGGGACATCCTGCAAGGGATATGCAAGACAGCTTTTATATAACAACCGAATATCTGCTAAGGACTCAAACATCAGCAGTTCAAGCAAGAGCAATGATGGCAAACACTGAAAAAAGTCCTATTAGAATTATAGTTCCTGGAAAAACATACAGAAAAGAAGATGATGCAACACATTCACATCAATTTAATCAAGTTGAGGGATTGGTTGTAGATAAAAATATTTCCTTTGCAGATTTGAAGGGAACGCTAGAAATATTTATGAAAAAAATGCTTGGAGAAAATACACAGCTAAGATTTAGACCAAGTTATTTCCCTTTTACAGAACCATCTTA
>CAZXVQ010000081.1:0-3955 GCA_964644295.1 uncultured Clostridium sp. | reverse complement strand
TGGACATCCAGCCAAAAGAACTTTTCAAGCAATTAGAATAGAAGTAAATAACGAAATTAAGCCATTATATAATACAGTTCTAAACTCAATAGAATGTTTAAAAGAAGATGGAAGATTATGTATTATAACATTTCACTCATTAGAAGATAGAGCTGTAAAAAATGCTTATATAGAAGCACAAGGACAATGTACATGTCCCAAAGATTTACCATATTGTGTATGCAATTATAAATCTTTAGGAAATGTTATAAATAAAAAGCCTATAGAAGCAAAAGAAGAAGAAAAAATAGAAAACCCAAGAGCAAAGAGTGCAAAACTTAGAATATTTGAAAAACACGAGAAAAAATAATAAAAAAACTTTAAGAAAGAAAAGAGGTGAACCTTATGGCAAACTATAAAGCACAAGCTTATCAATATGAGACAAGCCCTAGAAAATTGCAACCCGAATATGAACCAAAAACAAAAAAGAAAAATGTTTCAAAAAAAGCAAGTAAGGCAAGTCAAAATAAAAAAGCCAAAAAACAGGCTAAATATAGTTATAAGCCAGTAGTGTATATAGCAATTGGATTTGCTATGCTGTTTACCATAAGTTACAGAAACTCTTTAATTAACGAAAGCTACAATGAAAAAGAATCAATAAAATCTCAAGTAAGTGCCGTACAAAAAGAAAATGAACAATTAAAAGTTGGAATAGAAAATAGCCTAAACCTAAGCTCTGTTGAAAAAGCAGCACAAGAAACACTTGGAATGAAAAAACTAGACAACAATCAAAAAGTATACCTGGATTTACAAAAGCAGGACTATGTGGAATCTTCTGCAGACGAAGTAATAATAGAAGAGGAAACATCTTGGCTTGAAAAGATTATAGAAAGGTTAACACAGATAATAAAATAAAAAAGAAATAGAAATATAAAAAATAGCAAATAAAACATATATAAGTCTTATTTGCTATTTTTTTATGGACATATTTGCTATATAACAAGACTTTTTTATTGCTAAAACATTAGAGTATAATTTGAAATCAAATAGAATAAATATAAATAACACATATCATAGAAAAAGGCAGGAATGAAGTTGTTATGAGAAATAGAAAGTCTAATATAAAGAAGTTTAAACAAAAAGAGCTAAAAAGTAATAAAGATGAAAAGCTAAATAAACGATTTTTAAAAAGAAAAAAAGCAAAAGAGAATAAGGCAGAAAAAAAGCTAAAAAAGGAAACAAAGACCAAGAAATATCAGATTAATAAAACCGGAGAAATATCAAGAAAAAAGATAATAAAGGTTGCACTTTTCTTTTCAACGATTATCTTTGCGTGCTTAATTGTAAGGGTTGCGGTAATTCAATTTAAAGATGGAGACATTCTAAAACAAATGGCGTATTTACAGCAGACTTTAGATAGAAAAATAAATCCGAAAAGGGGAACCATATATGACGCAACAGGGAAAGTGGTACTTGCTACAAGTAGCAGTGTTGAAACCATAACAGTAAATCCTTTAAATATATTAAATAGCCAAAAAGAAAAAGTCGCTGGCAAATTAGCCGAACTATTTGAACTAGATTATGAAACTGTATTAAAGAAAGTGAGTAAAAAAACGGCAATAGAAACAATTGTAAAAAAGGTAGATAAGGACAAAACAGATGAGCTAAGAATTTGGCTGGAGGAAAATAATATAACTACTGGAATAAATATAGACGAAGACACGCAGAGATTTTATCCATATAATAATCTGGCGTCTCAAATAATAGGATTTTGCGGAAGTGATAATCAGGGGTTAGCCGGAATAGAGGCAGAATATGACACAGTGCTAAAGGGCGAAACCGGCAAAATTCTAAAAATGACAGATGCAAAAGGAATAGACATAACAGACACATCAGAAGTATACGAACCAGCAAAGGACGGCAATGATTTGGTCTTAACAATTGATGCAACTGTTCAGGGAATAGCAGAAAAATATTTAAAAGAGGCATGTATAGACAATGTGTGCACAGATGGTGGAAATATTATTTTAATGAATCCAAAAAATGGGGACATATTAGCAATTGCAAGCTATCCGGATTATAATCTAAATGACCCTTATACAATAAATACTGAAGAACTTAAGTCAAATTGGGATAGTATGTCGTCTACAGAAAAATCCAATGCACTGCAGGCAATGTGGAGAAACAAGGCAATTTCCGACACATACGAGCCAGGTTCTACATTTAAATTAGTTACAGCCTCTACTGCTTTAGAAGAAGGAGTAGTAACAGACACAGACAAAGAAGGAGAATTTTGCTGCGTTGGCTATATAGATGTTGCAGGAACAAAAATGAAATGTTGGAGATATTACAAGCCACATGGACCAGAAAGTTTAAGGCAAGCGTTAATGAATTCGTGCAATCCAGTATTTATAGGGCTCGGACAAAAAATTGGAGTAAGCACATATTATGAATATTTACGTAAATATGGATTTTTAAGCAAAACTGGCATAGACCTTCCAGGAGAGGCAACAGGAATATTTCTAGCGGAAAGTAAAGTTGGACCTGTAGAATTACGGAACAATAGCATTTGGTCAAAGATTTGAGGTAACGCCAATTCAAATGATTACAATGGTTTCAACAATTGCAAATGGCGGAACATACATTAAGCCGAGGGTAGTAAAGGAAATTATAGATAGTCAAACAGGAGAAGTTACAACAATAGAGCCTGTTACCAAAGATAGGGTAATTTCGGAAGATACAGCAAATAAAATGCTTAGCATGATGCAAAGTGTTGTGGCAGAAGGAACAGGAAAAAATGCACAAGTACAAGGTTATTCAATAGGTGGAAAAACAGGTACATCTGAAGATGGTGTAAACACTGGGAAGTACGTGACATCATTTATTGGCACGGCACCAATTTCTGATCCAGAAGTGTGCATTTTAATTACACTGTATAACCCAACAGGAGAAGGGGGACACCAAGGAGGTGCGTGGGTAATTTAAGCAACACTCGAAACTTTGAAAAAAGTTTCGTAAGTGTTGGCTATATGCGGTAGCTTTAACAACACACAGTGAAACTATCTAAAAATTGGTAATTGTATAAACTATTGAATTGAGATAAAGTAATTTTATAATTGCTTTATCTTTTTAAATATAGTATAATAATTTAAAAGATAAATAGTAAGTGTAGTTATAATTGGAGGTATTGAAAATGAAAAAGAAAGTTCTTATTACTTTAAGTATAATATTTATATTTTTTTTACTTAGTGTGTTTGTTCCTGTAAAAAAGGAATTAGTATGGGTTAATGATGATGAAATAGCAGATATTGGGCATTCTGAAGAATGTTATTGTAATATATATGGGGGAAATATAACAATTTTTTTTAAGATGTTATTAAAATCTGAATAACAAATTACAAGCACTAGAAACAAATATATGAAATTTAATAAAAAGTTACTATATTTTTTAAGAATATAGTAACTTTTTTTAGAGCAAGAACAAGTTCAAAT
Organism: uncultured Clostridium sp.; assembly: GCA_964644295.1. Lineage (GTDB taxonomy): Bacteria > Bacillota > Clostridia > TANB77 > CAG-508 > CAG-245. The sequence goes on along the minus strand of CAZXVQ010000081.1, from coordinate 484 downwards.
GTAACTATAACAGATGAAGGAATAACTGTAAAAAATGTAATTAGTGATGAATTATCAAATGAAATTGTAAAAGATTTACAAAAAAACAAAAAATAAAATTGATAATATGTGGTAATATTTTAATAAAAATGCTATAATAGTATTGTAAATGAAAGAAAGGGTTGAAATGTATGAATAATATAGATTTAATGAATTATTGGATAGAAAGTTCAGACAAAGATTATGAAGTAATGTTAGATTTACAGAAAAGCAAAAGAAATAGTTATGCTTTGTTTTTTGGACATCTTGTAATAGAAAAATTATTAAAAGCAATATATGCTAAAAATAATAAAAGTACTCCACATGCTCCTAGAAGTCATGATTTGGATTATTTAGCACAAAAAATGAATCTGGAAACTACAGAACATCAAATGGATTTATTAGAAACTATTTCGCATTTTAATCTAGAAGCAAGATATGATGACTTTAAAAAGACATTTGAAAA
>CAZXVQ010000080.1:0-3978 GCA_964644295.1 uncultured Clostridium sp. | reverse complement strand
TCCTATTCTTCGTCTAATTTTAATACGCTTAAAAATGCTTCTTGCGGTATTTCTACATTGCCAATTTCACGCATCTTCTTCTTTCCGCGCTTTTGCTTTTCTAACAGTTTTTTCTTTCTTGTAACGTCTCCTCCATAGCATTTAGCTAAAACGTCTTTCCTTATTGCAGATATTGTTTCCCTTGCAATTATTTTTCCTCCAATTGCTGCCTGAAGTGGTATTGTGAACAATTGTCTTGGAATTACCTCTTTTAGTTTCTCTATCATTTTTCTTCCACGTTCATAACTTGAATCCTTGTGCACTATAAAAGATAGTGCGTCTACGTTTTCTCCATTTACTAATATGTCTAGCTTTACAAGTTTTGACGGTTTGTATTCTTTTAATTCGTAGTCAAACGAGGCATAACCCTTTGTTCTTGATTTTAGCTTATCAAAAAAGTCGTATATTATCTCATTAAGTGGCAGTTCGTATATTAATGTAACCCTTGATTCGTCTAGGTATTTCATGTCTATATATATTCCACGTCTATTTTGACATATTTCCATTATGTTGCCCACAAATTCCTTTGGAGTTAATATTTCTGCCTGAACAAACGGTTCTTCTATTGTAGAAATTTCGTCTGCAGGCGGAAGGTCTGATGGATTGTATATTTCTTCGGTTGTTCCATCTGTTTTGTGTACTTTGTATATAACAGACGGCGATGTTGTAATTAGCCCTAAATCGAATTCTCTATCTAATCTTTCTTCTATTATTTCCAAATGAAGCAATCCTAAAAAGCCACATCTAAATCCAAAACCCAAAGCCGCAGAAGTTTCTGGCTCATATTCCAATGCCGCATCATTTAGCTTTAATTTTTCTAATGCAACCTTTAAATTTTCATAGTCGCTTCCATCTATTGGGTATAGACCACAATACACCATTGGATTGACCTTTTTATACCCTGGCAGTGGCTCTGTTGCAGGATTTTCGTTCGTAGTTATTGTATCTCCAACTCTAACATCTGATAAGCTTTTTATACTTGCTGCAATATATCCAACTTCGCCTGCAGATAATTTGTCTGTAGGAGCATATGAGCCTGGCTCGAAATATCCTACCTCTGTAACTGTAAACGTTTTGCCAGATGCCATTAGTTTTATTTTGTCTCCCACTTTTATTGTTCCATTTTTTATACGAACATAGGCTATTGCACCTTGATAATTATCATATATTGAGTCAAATATTAGTGCTTGTAGTGGTGCATTTTCGTTTCCTGTTGGTGCTGGTATGTCTGTTACTATTCTTTCTAAAACTTCTTCTATATTTAAACCAGTTTTGGCAGATATACATGGTGCATCTTTAGCTGGTATTCCTATTATATCCTCTATTTGTTTTTTTACCTCATCAGGTCTTGCATTTGGTAAATCTACTTTATTTATTACTGGCAAGATTTCCAGATTATTGTCTATTGCTAAATACACATTTGCAAGAGTTTGTGCCTCAACCCCTTGGCTTGCATCCACAACAAGAATAGCTCCATCGCATGCAGCCAAACTCCTTGATACCTCGTAATTAAAATCCACATGTCCTGGGGTATCTATTAGATTAAATTCGTATGTACAGCCATCTTTGGCAGTGTACTTCATTCTAACCGCTTGAGATTTTATAGTTATGCCACGCTCTTTTTCTATATCCATATTATCTAGCACTTGGTCTTCCATCTCTCTTTTAGATAATACTCCAGTTTTCTCGATTAATCTATCTGCTAAAGTTGATTTTCCGTGGTCTATATGTGCAATTATGCTAAAATTTCTAATATATTTTTTCTTGTCTTCCATTATTCTCTCCATTATTTATTCCATGTTATTATATATGATTTGCTTGGAAAAAACAATATAAAAAAACTTCTTTCATTATTATTTAACATGAAAGAAGTTCTTTGTTAACTATTTTTTATTTATACCTTAGCCCAGAACCAGCTCAAACTATCATCAATGCTTTTCTTTTTCTCAACTTTAGCTTGAATATCGTCTATCCACAAATATGATATAAATGATAAGAATATGAATACAAAATCTACAACCATGCTTCTTGTTAAGGCATAATTTGTTGCTTCATCAATATTCTTGGTCATCATTAATTCTACTACATGTCCAACTAATATTGCTAAAAATATAAATAACATTACAGCTGGAACTCCGCTTTTGTGCGATTCCTTCCCTAGAAATAGTACCAATACAAAAAGCAACAATGCTAGCAGAACTGTAATTGTGTTTGTAAAATCGATATATGGCATTTGTTTTCCTCCTTTTTTTACTTTAGTTTAAATTTTCTTTTCTATATTATATTTATATTTTTGCAAAATTGCAATAGTTTTTTGCGTTATTTTATCTAAATTTGTTTAAAAAAATTTAACTATTTTGTGAAATTCTGCAATTATATGAAAAAACTGGATTTTTACGCTTTCAAATTATTGTTTGCGCATTGCATAGCCTCTGCTATTACTTTGTCCATGTCATAATATTTATATTGTATATATAATAGATGCTTAATAAAATTTTACCGTCTTTATTAATTTTTTTATTTTATTTTTTACTCTCTTAAATAAGGATTTTTTTCTTACATACTTTTTACATAGTTGTTCAATTTCTAATACGTCTAAATCTTTAAAAAAGTTTTCTCTCTTACCCGGTTCTTTTGGTGAACTACTATAATTAGGATTGTATTTTGTCGCAATATTCACATCAACCTCTTTTTGCCAAACGTTTTCTTTTATTAATTTGAACATTTCTTCCCCTTGTTCTGTATTAGTAATAACCAAAGATACTCCTTTATTATCATCTATTTCCGGGAACACCTTTTCTATTCCCCAAAAGTCTCCAAGTGTTATGTCAGATGCTCTGTTTTTCCCTTTAAATTTGCATTCATAGCAAATATCTCTTAAACATAAATCATTCAAAAACATTTTCATATAACTGTTTTCCGTAAACTTTTCTGTAATCTTCTTTTTATTTCTCAAAATTGCTTTGAACGAGAAATCTTTCCACCCTAGTGATTTTTCTCTGAATGTTACATCTTTAAGCTTAGAATTATTTTCTTGTTCTAATTTATTTTTGTATAACTCCCATACCCTTGGCGATGGTACTCCATGGCAAATTACATCTACCGTGCACAAATTGGCGTATTTCTTGTTCAGAAATCCTTGTAATCCTTGTATTTGGCATGGTGTGCCTGAAAATAATACAGGTTTACCTTCTTCTAATTTCTGTTTTGCAAATTTGTAATTTTCGCCAATATCGCTTTGTACATATTTTGAACCCATTATTTTATTAAGTTCTTCATCTTTTTCTATGTATGTGTGTTTCACATTGAAGTCGTCGTCAAACGTAGCACCAAATACAATACCTCCAGCCATTAATATTTGTTTTGCCAGTAAAGAGAAAATTCCTCCTGACGAACTTTCTCTTCTTATTAATTCGTCTTTGTTTATACATGCATAAGCTTTTGTTAAATGCTCGTTCTTTTGAGTATTTAATATTGGGCAGGCATTTTCACACATTCCACAATTAACGCATTTTTCCTTGTCTATAACTGGATATTTAAATCCATATTCATCATCTACCATCCTGATTGCTTTACTATGGCATATATTGTAACATGCCATGCATCCACAGCAATCTTTTTTTGATTTTAAATTTATCATATTATAATCTTTCACTTCTTTCACGATTAAACCTAATTTATAATTATTTATTTTTTAATCTACCCCATATTTTTCTTATTGGTTTGCCTATTAGTTCTTTTTCATATTCATTCATTGAAAATTTCCAAGCGCATACACAATAGATAATTACATATAATAATATCCTTATTATTAGAGTTCCCATGTTTGATGCAACAACAATGGTCTTGTTAATTAATATCGCTATTATGGCAATTATTATAGTTGGAATTGACATTTTAATTATTTGTTTCCAAAATTCTATAATATCAATTTTAATC
>CAZXVQ010000079.1:0-4042 GCA_964644295.1 uncultured Clostridium sp. | reverse complement strand
TGAAATCCTCTAATATGTCGCTTATACAAGTTACACTTTTGGCTCCCTGCTTTATAAGTTCATTTGTACCGTATGAATTTATGCTATTTATATTGCCAGGTATTGCATATACATTTTTCCCCTGGTCTAATGCGAAATCCACTGTTATTAATGTGCCACTTCTCTCTTTTGCCTCCACTACTAAAACCCCATTAGAGATAGCACTTATTATTCTATTTCTGGCAGGAAAAGTGTACTTACTGGGCCTTGTTCCTTTTGGATATTCCGATATAAGAAGCCCATTATTTTGTAATATTTTTTCTTCTAAGAATTTATTTTCTGGTGGATATATGTAATCTAGTCCATTGCCTAGCACAGCAATTGTGTTACCTTTTGCCATTATTGCTCCCTTATGCGAAAATGAGTCTATTCCTCGAGCTCCACCACTAACTATTACAATGTTTTTTCTTGCAAGCTCATATGCAAATTTTATTGCTACTTTTTCTCCATATTTGCTATAATCTCTACAACCGATTACAGCAATTTTCTTTTTACAATTTAAAAGCTTGATATTACCTTTGCAAAATAAAACTTTTGGTGGGTTAAATATTTGTCTTAAACTTTGGGGATATTGGTCATCATTAATGTTTATTACTATTTCTTCCAATTTTTTTGTTAATCCTTTCTTTAAATTTTTGTTTTTTGCTTTTATCCCCATTATAAATAGCAAATCAAAAGTCTATTTACCATATACATTTATACAATAAGAAAACAAATCTCTTTTATATAAAACAACAGGAATAAAAGCAAACTATGTTGCTTGTTATCCCCATTTTACTTTTTCCTTTTTATTTAAATTAACCCATTTTGTATTTTGCAAGCCTTTACTACGTTATTTAGTAGCATTGCAATTGTCATTGGTCCTACTCCACCTGGAACAGGCGTTATATATGATGCTTTTTCTTTTACATTTTCAAAATCTACATCTCCGGTTAGTTTACCTTCAGAATTTCTGTTCATTCCAACATCTATAACAGTTGCACCTTCCTTTACCATTTCTGCTGTTACTATATTTACCTTCCCAACAGCACTTATTAGTATATCTGCGGTTTTGGTAATTTGTTCAAGATTTTTTGTTTTTGAATGGCATATTGTAACTGTTGCATTTTTGTTTAATAGACACTGAGAAAGAGGCTTCCCAACTATATTGCTTCTGCCAATAACAACAGCATGTTTTCCCTCTATTTGTATATTATAGCTTTCCAACATTTTTATAATTCCATATGGTGTACATGAAATAAAACAGTCTTGCCCGGTCATTAGCCTTCCAACATTCATTGGGTGAAATCCATCTACATCTTTTTTGTAATCTATTTTTTCAAATGCCTCTTGTATATTTAACCCTTTAGGAATTGGGCTCTGCAATAATATTCCATTTATATCTTTTCTATTATTTAAACTGTCTATTAAGGATAGAAGCGTGTCCATTGTTGTATTGTTATCTAATATTATTTCTTCAAATTCAACTCCAACTTCTCTACAAGCTTTGCTTTTATTTCTTACATATACTTTAGAAGCTTGGTCGTCCCCCACTAATATTACAGCAAGCTTTACAGTTATATTCTTTTTCTTTAGCTCATCTGTTTCCAATTTTAGTTGCTCTCGTATATTTTTTGCAAGTTCTTTTCCATTAATTAATTGATACATTTTACTTTCCCCTATTAAAATTTATTGTATAATATGTAAAAACAACTATTATACGTCTTCTTCTACTGTTAATTTGGCATAATACTCTGGGTTGAAATCTTTATCATATTCTACATCGCCAAATATTTCCGGCATTTGCTCTTTAAATAATAATAATAGTGGTATTAAAACTTGTCTAATTGCTGGATGAACATGATTTGTAGTTCTTAAACTTAAAATGTGTTTCCATTCTCTAATATTGGCTGTCATTGTATATTCTGCTGCTGTTGAATGTGGTAGAACTTCTCTACACATATCATTTGTAGCACCCAACTCCTTCATTTTCATATAGCCTTTTTCCATTTCTTCTATCGTTTTTTTCCAAGCATTATAAACTTCTTTGTCTTCTATATATACTGGATTTATAACTGCAATTTCATTGCCATATTTGTCTTTATCGTAACTACAATATCTTGTCGATTCAACTGAAAAACTCGCAAATCTGTGTCTTGTTAAATCTTTATATGAGCCTATATCACTATAAATTCTAACTGTAATTTTTTCGTGTTCTAGTACTGATTCATGTCCTTTATTAAGACAATTTTTTAATAATTTCTTATATGACTCATCTGAAATTGTTCCTTCAGAACGGTAGCAAGTTCTACATGCTCTTTCAATTCTTTTCATAATTTTTACACCGTCGAAATTTTCTACTTTAATCCATGGTTCTACTAATTTCATATTAAATTCCATTCCTTTCTCACTTTGTTTTTAGGAAGCACATAGTTATGAAAAAATATTTCTTTCAAACTAATTATTCGCTAAAATTATTTTCCTTTACTATATCAAAATAGATATAAATTTTCAACCCAATTACTAATTAAAGAGAGATTGTTTTTTCCCATGGTAAATCTTCTTTTCCAAAATGCCCGTAATTTGTTGTTTTTTCGTAGATTGGCTCTTTTAAGTTTAGATATTCTATTATACCATTTGGTGTTAAATCAAACTTTTGCTTTATAATTTTTAATATTTCTTCTTCAGTAATTTTGCCTGTATTAAATGTATTTACACATATTGATAATGGTTCTTCCATTCCAATTGCATATGATAGCTGAATTTCACATTTTGAGGCATATCCATTTGCTAGTATGTTTTTTGCAATATGTCGTAACATATATGCAGCAGATCTATCTACCTTGCTTGCATCCTTTCCCGAAAAAGCTCCTCCCCCGTGTCTTGCATAACCTCCATAGGTGTCTACAATTATTTTTCTTCCTGTAAGGCCAGTATCTCCAAGTGGTCCACCTATTACAAAACGTCCAGTTGGATTTACATATATTTTAGTTTTATCGTCTAACATATTTTTTGGTACTACTGCATTTATTACATATTTTATTACGTCGTTTCTTATTTGTTCTAGTTCAACATTTGCTAGATGTTGCGTAGATACAAGTATAGTTTCAATTCTTTTTGGAACGTCATTTACATATTCTACTGTAACCTGCGTTTTTCCATCAGGCCTTAAATATGGTATTATGTTTTGTTTTCTTACTTCGGTTAGTCTTTTTGATAATCTGTGTGCCATATATATTGCATATGGCATGTATGTTGGCGTTTCATTGCATGCGTAGCCAAACATTATACCCTGGTCTCCAGCACCCCCGCAGTTAACTCCTATGGCAATGTCTTGACTTTGCTTAGTAATATCTACATTTATTTTGCATGTTCTGTAATCAATGTCTGTACTGCTATTGTCGTACCCGATTTCTTTAACTTTTTTTCTTGCTATTTTTTCTATTTCTATTTTGGCAAGAGATGTTATTTGCCCCGCAATTGTTATTGTATTTCCAGAAGCAAAAGTTTCTACTGCAACCCTAGAATTTTTATCTTGTTTTAGGCATGCATCTAATATTGCATCAGATATTGCATCACATAACTTGTCTGGATGTCCTTCTGTAACACTTTCTGATGTAAAATAATATTTTCTCATTTTCCCTACTTTCTTGTGGCATTTTGTGTTTTTATGTTGCTATTATACTATAATTGCAACGATTTTACTATAGTTTGTTCTAATTAACTAATAATATGTTAAACCCTAATAAATTTGTGTGCATTTTTAAATAAGTAATGTTTACGAAACGGAATAAAATGTTCTTTGTTAACCATAATGCTATTATAGAACACTTGTTCACGTTTGTCAAGCATAAAATTAATTTTTTTTAAAGACTAGATTTTTATATTAATTTGTGCTATTATATATTATGTTAGTTTTCCTTGTGGTAACTAATTATAATATTTTGGGATGTCGCCAAGCGGTAAGGCCTCGGACTCTGACTCCGATATGCGTGTGTTCGAATCACACCATCCCAACCATCTA
>CAZXVQ010000078.1:0-4138 GCA_964644295.1 uncultured Clostridium sp. | reverse complement strand
GTATGGCTCCATGCATGGGATATGTTACAAAAGAAGAATATAGAAAGCAGATTAATGAGATTATATCAATATTAGAGGGAAAAACCGAGCAACTAAAAAAAGAGTTAGAAAAAGAGATGGCTCAGGCTTCGGAGAAAATGGAATATGAGAAGGCTCAAGAATTAAGGGACAAAATTTATGCAATTGATAGAATATCTCAAAGACAGAAGGTTTCTAACATTTCAGAAAATGACATTGACGTAATAGGTCTGGCAAGAAAAGATGAAGAGGTATGTTTAGAAATATTTTATGTTAGAAGCAGTAAAATGATAGGAAGAGACCATTACATTTTTAAAGGGCTTGAAGATGAGGAAGACGAAGAAATAGTGTCTAGTTTTATTAAGCAGTATTATATGGGAAAGCAAATTTTACCAAATAAAATAATGATTAAACAGCCAGTTGAAGACAAAGATGCAATTGAAATGTGGCTTACAGAACAGGCGCAGCGAAAGGTTGAGATAAAAACTCCGCAAAAGGGAGAAAAGCTTAAATTTGTAGAGATGGCAGAAAATAACGCTTTAATTACACTTCAAAACAAAGAAAAAGAAAAGTACAATATCCTAGCAGAACTAAAGGAGGTTTTAAATCTAGACAAATTGCCAAGGAAAATAGAATGTTATGATATATCGAATTTGTCTGGAACAAATATGGTCGCTGGAATGTGTGTAATGCAGGACGGTGTAATAAAAAAGAATCTATCTAGGAGATTTAAAATAAAAGATGTAATTGGGCAAGATGACCCAAAATGTATGGAAGAAGTTGTAACAAGAAGATTAAGACATTCTGTAAAAATATTAAACGAAGAAGGAACAAATGGATTTGGAGACTTGCCAGATGTAATATTTGCAGATGGTGGAATAACTCAAATTAGAGCAACACAACAAGCAATAAAAAATGTAAACGAGCAAATAAGGATAAAATCAAAAGAAAAGAACATTGAGCTTGCAAAAGATGATTTTTTAAATATTTCGGTATTTGGAATGGTAAAAAACGATAAACATCAAACAAGGGCATTAATGAATGACAAACAAGAAGAATTGGACATTTCGCAAACTTTGCTTAATACAATTACAATGTTCCAAGATGCTGTACATGATACAGCAATCGGGTACCACAAAAAATTAAGAGACCAAGAAGTTACAAAGTCAGCTTTGGATGATATTAAGGGAATTGGCACAGTAAAGAAAATGCAACTTCTAAAAAAATATGGAAGTGTAGAAAATATAAAAAAAGCCTCTAGAGAAGATATTGCTAAGACAAAAGGGATAAATATGAAACTTGCAGACGAAATAAAAAAGCAATTAAGCAAATAAAATCGAAGAAATAACAAAAATGTACAAAATTGGCATACGAATATTATCATAAAAAAATAACCCCATGAATATAATTTTAATAGTAAGAATATAAGGGGGTTTTATGGAATATTCTAAAGATATTATTTTAGGCATAAATTATGCCGATGTAAAAGTAGGACAGGCTGTAAAAAACGAAAAGAAAAGCCTGAAAAATATTATGCAGTCTTGTAATGGAAAGCTTTTAAGCCTAATAAAAAGGCACAAACTAATAGCCACAATTTCTGTAATATGTGGTATACTTATGGTAATGGATTACATACTGGTGTATAATTTTATGGTATTATTGCAAACACTTGCATAATAAAGTGGAAGGAAGATTTAATAATGAAAGTAGCAAATAATTGGAAGGATTATGAAATACTAGACATGGCAAATGGCGAAAAGCTAGAAAGATGGAAGGATATACTTTTAGTAAGACCTGACCCACAAATAATATGGAATCAAAAACAGTTTCCGAATAAGTGGAAGAACGCAAATGCCAGATACGTAAGAAGCAATACCGGTGGAGGACATTGGGAATACGCAAAACCTCTTCCAGAAAGCTGGCAGGTAAAATACAAGAATTTAACATTTAATATAAAACCAATGGGTTTCAAGCACACTGGCTTATTTCCAGAGCAGGCAGTTAATTGGGATTGGATGACAAGCAAAATTGAGGAAACAATTAAAAAAGAAAAAAGAGAAGTAAAAGTGCTAAATTTATTTGCATATACTGGTGGCGCAACTGTTGCATGCCTTGCAGCAGGAGCGTCTGTGTGCCATGTAGATAGCTCCAAAGGAATGACCTTGTGGGCAAAGGAAAATGTTGAATCTTCAGGTCTAAAAGAAAAACCTGTAAGGTTTATTGTTGATGATGTAGTAAAGTTTGTAAATAGAGAAATACGCAGAGGCAATAAATATGACGCAATAATAATGGATCCACCATCATATGGAAGAGGCACAAATGGAGAGGTGTGGAAATTCGAAGAGAACATATCAGATTTGGTTTCTCTATGTATGAAAGTTCTATCAGATAAACCAGTATTTTTCTTAATAAACTCATACACAACAGGAATATCAAGTACGGTAATGGAAAATATTTTAAAACTAAACATGAAAAATGTTTTGTCAGCAAAAAGAAGCGGAAATTTTGAAAATGGAGAAGTAGGGCTTCCAATGACAAACTCAAATTTGATTTTGCCATGTGGAATATATGCGAAATGGAGTTGTAATTAAATAATGGAAGTAAATAAAGCAACATATAATGTTTGTAATGTGCAAATAAATAATGAAAATTATAAACTAAAAATAATTTACGAAGATAACCACATAATTGTTGTTGAAAAGCTTGTTAATATTCCATCTCAGGAGGATAAAACAGGCGATATAGACATGCTTACTATTATAAAGCAATACATAAAAGAAAAGTACAACAAACCGGGAAATGTTTACTTGGGGCTTGTACATAGGCTGGATAGACCAGTAGGTGGGGTTATGGTATTTGCAAAAACTTCAAAAGCAGCAGGAAGGCTTAGCGAGCAAGTACGAAGCAAGGCATTTAATAAAAAGTATTTAGTAATTGCTAATGGAAAATTTGAAGTAGAAAAGGGAACTTTGCAAGATTATTTATTAAAAAACGAAAAAAACAATATGAGCAAAGTTGTAAAAGAAGAGACTAAAAATTCAAAATTAGCACAATTAGATTATGAGGTTTTAAAATATGATGATGAACTAAATTTATCTGTATTAAAAATAAACCTACATACAGGCAGACATCATCAAATAAGAGTTCAATTATCAAGCAGAAACCACAGTATATATGGAGACCAAAAATATGGCGGACGTGGACATGGAAAACAAATTTGCCTATGGGCATATGAACTTACAATAAAACATCCAATAACCGGAGAAGAAATGAAGTTTAAATCCATACCACAAATGGATAAAAGCTGGAAAATATTAGAGAGCATAGAAGAAGAGTTGTAGCATAGAAGCCACAACTTTTTTATACTCTAGGAAAGTCATCAATGATGACTTGACGTAGAGGAGAAATATGAAGATTTTCTATTTAATGAAAATTGCGAATAATTATATGAAAATAGATTTAGAATATAAAAATTTATTTTTAGCAAAGAAAATAAGTAATATATAAACAAAATAAAAAAGCAGTCGAAAAAAATAGTATTATTGCCATAGCGAAATGAGGAGAGCAAAATGATAGATAAAATTTGCGAATGCCTAACGAAGCAAATAAGAAAGCAAATGCCAGATATTGACGACGAAAGAGCGGAAATAATAATGTATGGCTTGCAACTAATTATTGGCGAAATTCCTAAAATATTGTTGCTTTTTATAATTGCCGCAATATTAAAAATTGGCTACTTAGTACTATTTACATATTTTGCAATGTTACCATACAAGATAGTTGGAGGAGGGTTTCACCTAAAAACTCATTTGGGTTGCACTATAGGCACTTTCGTAGTTTACTTTGGGAATGTTTTAATTAGCAAAAATATAGTAATAGAGCCACAATACATAAAATTTGTAATAGCAGGAGCAAGTTGGATTTTTTCTATAATAATGATTAGCTTATATGCTCCAGCAGATACAGTTAATTTGCCAATACTCAGAAAAAAGGAAAGAAAGCAAAAGAAAATATTGTCATATATATTTGCAACAGTAACATTAATTGCAGCACTAGTTATAAAAGACAGCACATTATCTAATATATTATTATTTAATGTAATTATAGAATCTGTTTGCAT
>CAZXVQ010000077.1:0-4260 GCA_964644295.1 uncultured Clostridium sp. | reverse complement strand
ATGTAAAAGAAGGTAAAGTAGAAAGAAATGCAGGAGTAAGAGTAATTAGAGAAGATGTCGTTATTCACGAAGGAAAACTTGCATCATTAAAGAGATTTAAAGATGATGTTAAAGAAATTGCAAAAGGTTTTGAATGTGGATTACAAATAGAAAACTATAATGACATAAAAGAAGGCGACATTATAGAAGTATTTGTAATGGAAGAAGTTAAAAGAACAAAAAAATCTAAGGCAAAGCAAGTAGAACAAGAGCACAACAACTAGGAACCAAATGCTAGGAAAGGAAAGAGACAATATGAGTAAAAGTGAGGCAAGACTTGGAAGAGTTAACGAAGAAGTTAAAAAGGCGTTAAGCAATATTATAACCTATGAACTTAACAATCCAGACGTAACAGGAATTGTTACAGTAACAAAAGTAAAAGTCACGCCAGACTTAAAATACGCAAAAGTATATGTTAGTTTATTAAATTCAAAAAATAAGGAAAAAACCTTGAAAGGTTTAAAAAGCTCAGCAGGGTATATGAGGACACAAATTGCCCAAAAGATAAACTTAAGAACCACTCCAGAGCTTGTATTTGAGTATGACTCATCAATAGAGTATGGAGAAAAAATAGACAAAATATTAAAAAACATTGGGTTTTAATTTGTGTCTTAGGAAGGATGAGATAAGATGACATTAGATAATATTCTAGAAGAAATAAAAAAAGCAAATAAAATAGTTATAATAACACATGAGAATCCAGATGGCGATGCCATTGGAAGCTCGCTTGCAATGAAGCTAGCATTAGAACAATTAGGCAAAGAAGCAGATTTAATAATACCAGAATTCCCAAAGGAATTTGAGTTCTTACCAGATGCAGACAAAATAATGAAAACATCTGATGTAAAAGACTATGACCTGGCAATTGCTTTAGATTGTGCAAGCATGAAACTTTTAAATGGTTTTACAAACTATTTTGAAAATGCAAAAGTAAAAATTGTAATTGACCATCATTCTAGCAATTCCATGTTTGCTGACTACAATTATGTAGATGGAGATGCGCCAGCTTGTGCGCAACTTCTACTTGTTGTATTTGGATATTTTAAAATTGAAGTTACAAAAGAAATCGGAACTTGCATATTAACTGGAATAATTACAGATACTGGAGGATTTAGATACGAAGGAGTAACTGCAGAAACTTTTAGATTTGTATCTGAACTTTGCGAAAAAGGAGTAAATGTTTCAAAAGTATATCAGCAAGTATTTGCAAGCAAAACAAGAGCAAAGTTTGACTTACATAGAATTGCACTAAATAGACTTGAGTTTCTAGAAGACGGAAAAGTTACATGTACATATATTACAAAAGAAGATGAAGAAATGGTTGATGCAAAAAACGGCGACTATGATGGAATAGTAGAAGAAGGACGAGATGTAGAAGGTGTTGAAGTATCTATATTCTTAAGAGAAACTCCAAAAGGAATAAGAGTATCACTTCGTTCTAAGGACTATGTTAATGTATCTGAGGCTGCTACAATATTTGGTGGTGGCGGACACATACGTGCTGCAGGTTGCACCGTACATGGCACAATTGACCAGGTAAAAAATCAAATAATAAATAGAGTGAAATGTTATTTAAAATAAACAAGGCTTTTTAGAAGGTAAAAGGGATTATTTATAATGAATGGAATTGTTTTAATTAATAAAGAAAAAAATTTTACCTCGCATGATATTGTAAATATTGTAAAAAAAATTACTAATTCAAAAGTTGGACATACTGGTACGTTAGACCCTAACGCTACCGGTGTTTTGCCGCTTTTATTAGGTGATGCCACCAAAATTTCTAAATACCTAATTAATCATGATAAAGAGTACGAGGTGGTTTTACAATTAGGTCAAAAAACTACCACTGCAGATGTAGAAGGTGATGTAGTAAAACAAGAAGAAGTGCCAGAAGAAATTTTTGCAGAAAATAAAGAATCTAAATTTGAATACATAGATAAAATCTTAAAACTGTTTATTGGAAAGCAAAAGCAAATTCCGCCAATGTATTCTGCAATAAAAGTAAATGGAAAAAAACTGTACGATTATGCAAGACAAGGAAAAGATGTAAAGCTGGAAGCAAGGGACATAGAAATTTATAATATTGTATTATTAGAGGCAAACAAAGATTTAAAACAAATAAAATTTAAAGTGGAGTGTTCAAAAGGTACATACATAAGGAGTCTTTGCGAAGATATAGCTGTAAAACTTGGAACTGTGCGGGTATATGAAGGAACTTAATAGAACTAGAGTTGGAAAGTTTAATATAGAAGACTCTGTAAAGGTCTCTGGGTTTAAAGAAGAAATAGAAAAAGGAGATTTTAGCCACATAATCAGCGTAGAAAAAATTTTTGAATCTGCAAGCAAAGTAGAGATATCAAATAAAGAGCTACAAAAGTTTTTAAATGGAGTACTAATACCAATAAATGATTGCAAAGAAAATATGGAATGTATATATAAAGTATATAACAATAACAATTTTATTGGGATTGGACGTGCAGAAAATAATTATTTAAAAAGAGATGTAATTATAGGTATATAAGAATTTTACTAAAGTATAGCTAAGCTGTAAGTTTGGTTATGCTTTTTATATATTGACCTATTTCTTCATCAGTTAAACTTAATTCAGTGATTAACTTTTTTAAAATATCTCTTCTAGGGAAAGACTTTTCATTATCTATGCGAACATATTGCCTTAGGCTTATGCCGAGCTTTTCAGCCATTTCTCCTTGAGTTAGTTTTAATAACTTCCTTTTTTCCTGTATCATATTAATCACCTATATATTTTATTGGTATAATTTTACGTCAAATTCAATAAAAATAATATTGACATTTAATGACATAGCATAATTGAAAATATTATTCTAAAAAAACACGAAATTTGTCAAAATTATCCTACGAAAAAATTAATTTTACTATTGAAATAAAATTAGCAATGTGATAATATAATACTAGAAACGAAAAACTTAATAAATTATTCCCTGCGTGGTACGTGAAGAACGGAATTTTAGAACCAACAAAGAATTAAAGGGAGTCCGCCTTTGAATGTGGCGTGTATGCTTAATATAATATTAAGAAACCCAGTAGCATTCAACAAGACACCCACCTGTTTAGGCAGGTTTCTTAAAATTTCATTTAGATTACGGCTAGTGCGGGGGTTTTTATTATTTTGTAATAATTTCCGTATTTTTTGTAATTTTGCGTTTTATATGTTATAGTATAGTAGAAAAAATTTAGAAAGGATTAGTAATAAAGCTAACATAGGAAATTATAAAGGTGAAAATTAAGGAAGTACTAGAAAGTGCAAGAAAACAGCTTATAGACGCACACATAGATGATGGCACAATTATTGCAAGAAATCTGCTTGCATATACGCTAAATGTGGACAAGCAATATTTATTGATAAATGAAGACGAAGAGATAAAAGAGGAATTTTTAATAAAATATAGGCAATACATAAATAAAATATTGCAAGGAGAGCCAATTCAATACATAGTTCATAATCAAGAATTTATGGGACTGAATTTCTATTTAGATAAAAATGTACTTATTCCGCAACCTGATACAGAGGTATTGGTAGAGCAAGTTTTGCAAATATGTCAAAATAATTACAAAGAAAAATATATTAATATTCTAGATTTATGTACTGGCAGTGGTGCAATTGCAATTTCACTAGATAAAATACTTGCAAGCAAAGGAATATTGGCTAATATAGTTGCAAGTGATATTAGTGCGACTGCTTTGCAAGTAGCACAAAGAAATAATGAAAAAAATAATACAAATGTTAGGTTTGTTTTATCTGATTTATTTAAAAGTAGAGACCTTAAAAAAAGTAACGATAAATTTGATGTAATTGTATCAAATCCGCCATATGTAAAAACAGATATTATAAATAAACTTTCTATGCAAGTTAGAAATGAGCCTGTTTTGGCATTAGATGGAGGACGAGATGGTCTTAAATTTTACAGAAGAATAATTAAAGAAGCATATAAGTACATTAATAATGGGGGCTATTTATGTTTAGAAATAGGATATGACCAAAGAGAAGAAGTATTAGAATTAGTAAAAAAATATAAGCAGTACACAGATACACAAGTAGTAAAGGATTTGTCACAAAACGACAGATGTGTTGTGTGCAGGGTGCTAAATGTATAGCATTAGGGCTTATTAAAAAAACGTGTATAAATAAAAAATAGGAGGGAAAATGTCTTTTTCGTCAAATTTAAAAGTAGAATTAAGTAA
>CAZXVQ010000076.1:0-4412 GCA_964644295.1 uncultured Clostridium sp. | reverse complement strand
CCTCTTTGTTTTGCAGCATCTATATATATTTGCATATTTTCTTTTACTTTATCTTGACCTATATATTCCTTAAGAAATTGTGGCCTTAGGTTATTTTCTAGGTTTTCTTCAATTTTATCCTCTAATTCAGGATTTAATAATCTATTTGACATTGTCCATTCCTTTACTTAATTATTCATTCATTTCTTTTTTTCCATTATATTCGTTAACTAAATACAATGGTCTATTTTTAGACTCGTTAAAAATTCTTCCTAAATATTCTCCCATAATTCCCATTAAAATTATTTGTACTCCCGCAAAGAATAACATTAGTAGAATTATTGCTTGATATGCTTGAACCATAACATTTTGCACAATACATTTTATTATTACATATATAAAATATATTATAAGTGCTAAAAATGTTGGAATGCTTAAATAAGTTGATATTCTAAGTGGCGAGGTTGTAAATGATGTTATTCCATCTATTGCAAGGTCTATTAGTTTTTTATAATTCCACTTTGTTTTCCCTGCAATACGTGGGTCTCTATCATATAAAATTTCTTTTTTATTATAGCCAATCCAGCTAAACATACTCTTTGAGCATCTTCCATTTTCTCTCATCTTTTTTAGCGCATTTACACATCTTCTGTCTAGCAGCCTAAAGTCGCCTGTATCTTTTTGAATTTCTACTTTGGTTAAACTTTGTAATACTTTGTAATACATTTTAGAGGTAAGTTTTTTTAGCCATGTTTCTCCAGCTCTAGATTTTCTCTTTGCATATACATCATCATAGCCTTGCTCCCAAAGCTCTACCATTTGTGGTATTAGTTCTGGCGGGTCTTGTAAGTCTGCATCCATTATTATTACACAATCTCCTGTTGCATAATCTAAGCCTGCTATCATTGCTATTTCTTTTCCAAAGTTCCTAGAAAAGTCGACATAGCTTATTCTTGAATCGTTATTACGAAGCTCTTTTATTTTATTTACGGTATTGTCTTTGCTTCCATCATTTACAAATAGTAATTCAAATTCATAGTTTGACATATCGTTCATTATTTTGCATACACGCTCATATAAAAATGGTAATGATTCTTCCTCATTATATGCTGGTACTAATATTGTTATTTTTTTCATTTTACTTATTCTCTCCTTTTTTGCTTTTTTCTTATTCTTTTCGTCCTTCCGTATCTTCGCTCTCGTTTTCATCTTTTAAGTGAAAAATTCCATTGTAGCCCATTGCCACTATTGCAATTACAAGCAAAGCAAATGATATTGCCTTCCAAATCCCGCTATCTAATAGAATAATTGCGGTCATACCCAATGTTGCAGTTGCTCCATATAAAATTAATACAGATTGCTTTTGAGTATATCCCTTTGCCATTAATCTATGGTGCAAATGTCCTCTATCTGCTTTAAATACTCCTTTAATTGATTTTGTTTTTATTATTCTTCTAACTATAGCCCATAATGTGTCGAATATTGGAAGCGCAAGAACGATTATTGGAGCAACTATTACTATTGCTGTATATGTTTTTGCAACCCCTAATATTGATATTATTGCTATAGAAAAGCCCATAAAGTTTGAGCCCACATCACCTATAAATGTTTTTGCAGGGTTAAAATTGTATGGCAAAAATCCTACAATTGCTCCTGCAAGAGCTGTTATTAGAATTATTGCAATTAATGGCGAACCATTTAATGCAAATATTATTAATAAAGATACACATGAAATTAAGGTTATTCCAGATGATAAGCCGTCCAGTCCATCTATTAGGTTTATGGCATTTGTTATTCCAACAATCCATCCTACAGTTAGAATAAAGCTAAATAAATCATTAAGTACCACACTGTTGTCTTTAAATGGAATTGTAAAATTATCTATTAATATTCCACTGCTTGCAACAAGTATTGCTGCTATAGTTTGTCCAGCAAGTTTTGCAAGTGGATGTATATCTTTTATATCATCTATATAGCAAGTTATTTCTAAAACAACAAGTCCAAGCAAAAATCCGAGTAGCTTAAAATTTAGCCCTTCCTCAACAAAATTGATTTTTCCCTCTATTACCATAGAAATTATTAGGTATATTGCTGATACCAAAAAGCCTGCTATTACTGCAAGTCCGCCCAATCTTGGCATTGGCTTTATATTTACTCGTCTGTCGGCCGGCATATCAACTGCTCCCACTTTTCTGGCAAGCTTTATTGTATATGGCGTTATTACAAATGCTGTTATAAAAGCCAGCAAGAAGGCTATGGCTATATCTCCCCACATATAAAATTACCTCACATACGTTTTATATTTTTACCACTTAGATTATATCATATATCTATTATTTTTCAACAAAAATGCGCAAAAAAAAAAATGGCACATTACTATGCTGTGCCATTTTTTTATTTTTAAACTACTTTATTTCGTTTATTCTGGTTTCTTTTATCTTCTACTGCTTTTCTTTGATTTTTTCCCCTTAAGTAGTACAAATATTAGTAATGCTACAATCACAACCACAACAATTAGAATAGTAAACCAATTAGATTTTTCGTTTGCTTGAGACGTCTTCTCTGAATTTGTTGCAACTGTTTCTGCAGATGTTTCTAACGTTTCATTTGATGCAACATTCTCAGATACATCTTCATCTATATTTGCCACAACGTTTACAAAATATGTTCTAACTGTTCCGTTTTCTGCTTGTACGTCTACTCTAATTCTATTTGAGCCTGATTTAAGTTTTACTGTTCCTGTACCAGTTAGAGTAGCCCTTGAATCTTCCGCTTGGGCTTCTATTGTAATATTATCCTCATCTATTTCTTCATTTATACTGTACTCGACAGTTTGTTTATCAAACTCTGGAGTTAAAACATAGCCTTGCACATTAAGTTCTGAAAGATAATTATTTGTAGATTTTCCTATTGTGTTTTGCTCCTCTTGTTCTTGCTGTTCTAAAAGATTTTGTGTTTCTTGGTCTGCTGTTTCATCGTCATAATCGGCAAATGCAGCAATTGAAATATTAGACATTATAGATATTATAACCACTACCACTAATACTGCTATAATTAAAAATTTATTTTTCTTCATATTACTATCGTCCTTTCCTATAATATGAGTATTTAGTGGGACAGCATTTAACTGTCCCTAAAATTTTATTGTAGATATTGTCCTGGTATAAAACCTTGACGTCCATCTGCAAGAACTACTCTAAACCAGTCATAATCATTAACTCCTACATATGTTGTATTATCAATTACAGTTACTTCTGTTCCCTCTGCAAGTGCAGTTACTTTGCTTGTTTGAGTGCTTGGTCCAAGCCTTACATTGCAGCCAATTCCATCATTAGTCTTTATTTTAGCTGTAAAGTTACATGTCATAACATCATCTATTTGTTGTAGGTAACTACCAGATACGTATCCTATTACTCCATCGCTTGTAACAACCTTTTGCCAGTCTGTATTTACTCCTCTTTGTATAGATAATAATACTGTTCCTTTATCTGTTATTGTTCTTAATATTGTAGAACTTGTACTTGCACCCTCACGCAGGTTCACATTTGTTCCTGTGGTTTCTACATTCATTGGATATTCTTCATAAGTGCTTGATGGTAATGGAGATACAGTTTCGTCCATGTCCTCATATAAAGGTATTATAAATGTAAAATTTGAATCTACTGTATTTGTGTCATTGTATATGCTATATAGTGTTCTTGCTTCGCTGTATGCACCCATTAAATTTTGCATATATTGATGGCTATATAAAGCAGTTCCATTTGTTGAGTCTATGTCAAACTTATTTTGATATAGTGTATTTTGATAGTTTTCTAGCCAGTTATCTTTGCAGAACGCTATGCCTCCTTCTATTGCTTTTTCCATTGTGTCCCAGCCTTCTCTTATGGCTCTCGCTAAGGCATTTGCATATATTGTTTCATATCCGTCTCCACTTGCGTCTATGTTAAATGGATTATAATATGTTTTTCCGTCTCCGCCATCCATACCTTTTCCAATTGTAGTTCCATTTCTGCCTTGTTCTTGGAATAGCCTTGCTATTATATAATATGGATTAACATTTGTGTTTATACATGCTGTGTTTATATCGTTTTCGTATCCTTCCAAAAATGAACCCTTAACTTTTTGTGTTATTCCCTCTAAGGTGCATGCCTCTTCTATGTACTCATTTACATCTTGGAATTGAAATACATTCACTCCATCTAAGAAATTTCTTGGATCTAAGTAATATGCAATTGCTTTTTCTGATGCACAATACCAACCGCTATCGTATAATTTAGTTCCACAAGTTGGGCAAATCCATTCTCCTTGATATGATGTTTCTACAAGGTTTCTCGAGTGTACTGCTGCTTCTCCTGCAACCGCATCACTGAATTTAAGCCCTGTGTACAGGAATTCAAAATTCCAGTTTGGATGTTCCTCTAATAGTTCTTCTA
>CAZXVQ010000075.1:0-4755 GCA_964644295.1 uncultured Clostridium sp. | reverse complement strand
GCCATGAATGAAGGAAAACCAGAAGCCATAGCAGAAAAAATCGTTCAAGGAAGAATTGGAAAATTCTATGGAGAAATTTGCTTAGTAGACCAAGAATTTGTAAAGAATCCAGACATGAAAATTAATCAATTATTAAAAGAAAAGGGAGCAAAAATATTAAGATTTGCAAGAATTGAAAGAGGAGAAGGTCTAGAAAAAAGAGAAGAAAACTTCGCAGAAGAAGTTGCAAAACAATTAAATAACTAATAATACAAAAAATGGTGCCATAGTAAATGACATCATTTTTTTATTATAAGTTGCTCTTTAACAAATAAACTGATATAATATCAATATCAAATTAACAAAAGGAGAGTGTGGTAAAAATACTACACAAAAAAGGATAATGAATTTTATAAAAAGAAATAACAAAGAAAAAAAGAATTTAAAAAGCAAAGAGAAAGTAAATAAAGAAGATAGCCCTAAAATAAGGAACATTAAGTTCAATATTTTAGCTATTGTTTCAATTATTATATTTTGCGCTGCAATATGTCCGGTAACTCTTCAAAATGACACATATTACACTATAAAAATAGGAGAGCATATAGTAGATACTAAAACAGTAGACATGCAAGATATATTTTCGTGGCATGAGGACTTGCCATACACATATCCGCATTGGGCATATGATGTAATGATATATCTAATCTATAATTTTGGTGGAATGGTTGGCATATTTATTTCAACCATAGTGTTTTCATGTATATTGGGAATTCTTATGTATTTTACAAATTACAAAATATCCAAAAACAGGCCAATATCGTTTGCAATTACAATTGGAGCAATGTATTTGCTTAAAGCCTATATTGCTGCAAGGGCACAATTAATAACATTTATATTACTAGAATTAACAATATTACTTATTGAAAATTTCTTAGAAACCAAGCAAAAAAGATATGCTGTTGGAATGATTCTAACATCAATTGTTTTAGTTAACATGCACTGCACAGTATGGCCATTTTTCTTTGTTATATTCTTACCTTATGTGGCAGAATATTTAATATTTGCAATAAAAGATGCAAGTCTAATGCACAAACTTTCTAATTTTATGTGTAAAGTTAGAATAAATAAATATAACAAAAAAATAGAAAAAGAGACATCTGAAGAGAAAAAAGAATTACTTAACAAAAAGATTAATATGTTATTACAAGATCAGGAATTAAGAGATGAAAGACATGAGAAAACAATAAATAGGACAGAGGCAAGAAGGTCAAACCCATATAAAATAATATATCACAAAAACACAGCTACAAAATGGCTTGTTGTTATAATGATAATATGTGCATTTACAGGATTACTTACGCCGTTAGGAGCTTCTACGCCATATACGCATTTATATAAATTAATGCAGGGAAATACAACACAAAGCATTAGTGAACATCTTCCATTAACATTAATAAACAACAAGGAAATGTTAGTGGTTCTTACTGCAATTTTAGTATTGCTAATTTTTACAGATACTAAACTTAGATTAAAGGACCTATTTATGCTTGCAGGACTTGCACTATTAATGTTTATGACAAGAAGGCAAGAGTCTATGTTTGTGCTGTTTGGAAGCGCAATAGTGGCAAAATTTATAGCAGATTTATTTAATAAGTATGACGCAGAAGGACTAAAAGCCTTAGAAAAAATTATGGTGTCAAACTTAGGGGTTGCAGCAGTAATTTTGCTAATTATTTTAATGGCAATTATACAAATTAGACCAAAATTAGATGATAAGTTTATAAATTCAGCTTCGTACCCAGTAGATGCAGCAAACTATATAAAAGAAAACCTAGACTTAAGCCAGATTAGGTTATTTAACGAATATAATTATGGAAGCTATCTATTATTCCAGGGAATACCAGTATTCATAGACTCTAGAGCAGACCTGTATTCACCAGAATTTAATGGAGAGATAAACGAGGATGGAGAATATGAAGGTAGAGATATTTTCTCCGATTATATAAATACATCAAATATTTCTAAATACTACGAAAATACATTCGAAAAATATGATATAACACATGTTATACTAACTAAAAATTCAAAGCTGAATATGCTTATATCTAGAGATGAAAATTACAAGCAATTGTATTTAGATGATTACTTTGTAGTATACGAAAGATTAGTCGGGCAAGAAGATTATTAAAAAATCGTAAATAAAGAGGATGGCATAAATTGAAAGAAATAATTGTAGAAGAAAATATAGAGAACAAAAGACTTGATAGTTATATTGCAGATGTGGAAACAAAGCTGTCTAGAACAACAATAAAAAGACTTATAGATGAGGGCAAAATACTTGTTAATAACAAGAACGAAAAGGCATCATACAAGCCAGTTGCATGCGATAAAATACAAATAGAGATACCAGAAGCACATACTATAGAGCTTAAACCACAGGACATACCAGTTCCGGTCATATATGAGGACAATGATATTATAGTTGTAAATAAACCAAAGGGAATGGTTGTACACCCGGCAAATGGAAATCCGGACGGAACTTTAGTAAACGCAATACTTGCAATGTGCAAAGAGTCTCTTTCAGGAATTGGAGGAAAAATAAGACCTGGCATTGTACACAGGCTAGATAAAGACACATCTGGATTGCTAATTGTGGCAAAAAATGATTTGGCACATATGAATATGAGTAAACAAATTCAGAAAAGATTAGTAACAAAAAAATATATTGCTCTTGTAAGAGGAAACGTTGAAGAAAATGAAGCCACAATCGATTTGCCAATTGCAAGAAGTGCTAAAGACAGAAAAAAGATGGCAGTTGATAAAAATGGTAAAAATGCAGTAACTCATTTTAAAGTTTTAAAAAGATATGGTAAATATACATTGCTAGAATTAAAAATAGATACAGGCCGAACACATCAAATTAGAGTGCATATGGCATATATAGGTCATCCTGTAGTGGGAGATAATGTATATTCAAATGGTAAAAATGAGTTTGCGGTAGAAGGGCAAATGCTACATGCAAAATATTTAAAGTTTAGCCACCCTGTAACAGGGAAAGAACTGGAGCTAGAAGCACCACTACCGGAATATTTTGAAAAAGTTTTAAAACAATTAGACAAATAATTTTGAGCATAATAAATTGCTTAAGGAAAGGAAAAAGTGAAGGCTTTAAAAGCTAACATTTACAAGGAAAATGGAGGAAAGATTACAAAAATTTCTTGCAAACAATGGAATTGCTGCACGTAGAAAATGTGAAGAATTTATTGTAGAAGGAAGAGTTAAGGTTAATGGAAAAGTTGTAACAGAACTTGGAACAAAAATAAATCCAGATACAGATATAGTAGAATTTGATGGAAAAAGAGTACAAAAAGTGGAAAAGCACGTATATATTTTACTAAATAAGCCAATAGGATATGTAACAACGGCAAAGGATCAATTTGATAGGCCAACTGTAATGGATTTGGTTAAGGTTGATGAAAAAATATTGCCTGTTGGAAGGCTGGATATGTACACATCAGGTGCATTATTGCTTTCAAATGATGGAGATTTTATAAATAAAGTAACACATCCTAAAAACGAAGTAGAAAAAACATATACCGTAACATTAAAGGGAATAGCAACAGTCGATGATGTACAAAAACTACAAGAAGGCGTAAAAATAGACATTTCGGAACAGCAAGACGACCATGTGCCACAATACTACGTAACTGGGAAAGCAAAAGTTAAAATATTAAAAACAGACGAGGAAAAACAAATTTCTAGAATTCAAATTACTATTCATGAGGGAAAGAATAGAGAAGTAAGAAAAATGTGTGAAGCAATAGGAAAAAAGGTGCTTGCATTGCATAGAAGAAAGATAGGCACGCTGGACGTAAAAAATATAGAAATAGGAAAGTGGAGGTATTTAACCCCAAAAGAAGTGCAAGAGATTAAGAACTATTGACAAAATTAAAAAAATGTGGAAAAATATAGATGTACTAAGGAGAAGGCGGATGTTTAAATGAAATCTAAAGATAAATTTGGAAGTTTTTATAAACCTATACCAATTAACAATTTAGAAAAAGGCGATATTGTAAGTGGCAAAGTAAAAAGCATACAGCCATATGGAGCGTTTATACAAACAGATGAAGGAATAAGCGGATTACTTTATATAGAAGATATATCTGTTGCAAGAATAAAAACGCCCAAAGAAAGATTGCAAATTGGTCAAAAAATAGACGTTGTTGTTAAGGATATAGATTATAACAAAAACAGGGTATATTTTTCTTACAAAGAAATGCTAGGTTCATGGGAAGATAATATAAAGGATTTCCAAGAAAAAACAGTGGTTAAAGGAATTGTAAGAGAAACAGAAAAAGAAAACAGGGGAATATTTATAGAATTAAAGCCAAATCTAGTTGGCATGGCAGAATACCAGGAAGGACTAGAATATGGGCAAAAAATAGATGTATATATTAAAAAAATAGTATATGATAAGAAAAAAGTAAAATTAATTATTGCAAAATAAACTAAAGAGGAAATATCATAAAAATAATATAACTAAATTTAGTAAAATTATATGAGGAGGAGTAAAATGGTAGAGGATTCTGCAATAAAAACCAACGTATCTCCATTTGCCATGAGAGAGGGAGAAATAAAGGTATTTGATGGGAAAGATGGATATGTATCTATGAACCAAATAATACAAAAAATAAATGTAGGGCATATAAATGAACTGCACTTTAAAATAATGGAACTTGTTAATGAATTTGAGTTTATAACATCAAGACAGTTATT
>CAZXVQ010000074.1:0-4757 GCA_964644295.1 uncultured Clostridium sp. | reverse complement strand
CCTTTCCCAAAGATTTCCTTTTGAAAAGGATGTTTTTATTATAATAAAAAATCTGCTGAAATACAACAAGACTTTAACAGATTTCTCAAAATTTCGTATATTCTGGTACATTTTTTGGGTAAAAAATTTGCAAAAGAGCTTGTTTATATTGCAAATACAGTATATAATAGTGGAGTAGAAATTTGCATAAAGGGAAGGGAAAAGTAATGGATGTTAGTAAAGACGAGTTGCTACATATAGCAAAGCTTGCAGATTTGAATTTAAAAGATGAAGAAGTAGACAATTACTTAGAAAATTTAAAAAATATACTAAATTTTGCTGCGGTTATAAATAATGCACCAGTAGAAAATTTGAGCAAAGAAACAAATGACGAGGAAAGTTTTAATGTATTTAGAAAAGACGAAGTAAAAATATTTGAAAATCATGAGGGATTAATGCAAAATGCACCTGAGCAAGAAAGAGGAATGTTTAAGATTCCGAAAGTAATTCAGTAAATGGAAAAGAAATGATGTGAGAAAAATTCTTACATCTGGTGGTAAGGTTGAAAAAATAATTTTCAACCATCAAGTTTATGTAAGCTTTTAAGAGCTTACAGGAAAGGAAATGATGTAAGCTTGAAAGCTTACATCTACTAGGAAAAATGGGAAAATTGTTTGTAATAGATGGAACAGATGGAAGTGGTAAACAAACTCAGTTAGAGACTTTAAAAAGGAGAATGAGTGAGCAGAAAATAGATTACAGAACGGTTAGTTTTCCAAATTATGATAGTCCTTCATCATCACTTGTAAAAATGTATCTTGGAGGAGAGTTTGGTACAGATGCAAGAAAAATTAGCCCATATGTTGCATCAACTTTTTATGCAGCAGATAGGTACGCCACTTTTAAGAAGAATTTTGAGGAGTATTACAATAATGGCGGAATAATACTTGCAGATAGATACACAACCGCAAATATGGTACATCAGGCAGGTAAAATACAAGATAAGGCAGAGAGAAAGAAATTTTTAGATTGGTTATGGGATTTTGAGTTTAATTTATACGGCCTCCCAGTTCCAACAATGGTGTTCTTTTTAAATATGCCACCAGAATATAGTAGCAAACTTATGAAGGATAGAGAAAATAAAATTACACATGATACCAAGAAGGATATTCACGAAAGTAATCCGGAATATTTAATGGAATCTTATAAAGCAGCATGTGAATTGGCTACAGAATACAATTGGCATGAGATAAAATGCGTAAGAGACGGCAGAATAAGAACTATTCAAGATATAAATAATGAGATATTTGCGGAGGTTATGACGGAAATTAATAAGAAACAAAAAAATCGCTTATGGGAGGATAAGAATGAAAGAGATTACTAATCTTACAGTGCATGAACTTGTAGATAAATTAAATAAAAAGGAGTTGACTTCTAAGGAAATTGTAGAGGCATACAAGGCTAGAATTGAAGAAAAAGAAAAGGACGTACAAGCTTTTGTTACTCTAACATTAGATAAAGCCTTAGAAGAAGCGGAAAAAATAGACCAGCAAACAGATAAGAGTAAAATGTTTGCTGGAATTCCAATTGGAATAAAGGATAATCTTTGTACAAATGGTGTAAGAACAACATGTAGCTCTAAAATGCTGGAAAATTTTATTGCACCATATGATGCAACAGTTGTAGAAAAATTAAATAATGAGCAAATTATAAGTTTGGGAAAATTAAATATGGACGAGTTTGCTATGGGAAGTTCAACAGAAAATTCCGCAATTAAAATAACACATAATCCATGGAATTTAGATAAAGTCCCTGGAGGGTCATCCGGCGGTTCTGCTGCGGCTGTTGCAGCTGACATGGTACCATGGGCTTTGGGCTCGGACACTGGTGGCTCTATTCGTGAGCCTGCATCTTTTTGCGGTGTTGTTGGTCTAAAACCAACTTATGGATTGGTATCAAGATATGGATTGGTTGCATTTGCTTCATCTTTAGACCAAGTGGGGCCAATTACCAAAGATGTAACAGATTGTGCAATGCTCTTAAACATAATTGCAGGACATGATGAAAAAGACTCAACTTCAGCAAATAGAGAAAAAGTAGACTATACTAAGGCATTAAAAGCAGATGTAAAAGGCTTAAAAATAGGAGTGCCAAAAGAATTTTTTGGCGAGGGAATAAATGCCGAAGTAAAGCAAAAAATAGAGGAAGCTATAGAAAAATATAAGCAAATGGGTGCAATAGTTGAAGAGTGTTCTTTAAATGTTGCAGAATATTCACTTGCGGCTTATTACATAATTGCATGTGCAGAGGCAAGTTCCAACTTAGGAAGATTTGATGGAATTCGCTATGGGTACAGAACAAGAAATTATTCTAATTTAACAGAATTATTCAGAAATTCTAGGAGCGAAGGCTTTGGAGCAGAAGTAAAAAGAAGAATAATACTTGGAACATATGTGTTATCATCAGGATATTATGATGCTTATTATAAAAAAGCATTGCAGGTTAAAGAGTATGTAAAAGAAGAATTCGGCAAAATGTTTAAAAAATATGACTTACTATTAACGCCATCTGTTCCAACAACAGCATTTAATATAGGTGCAAAATCTAGCAATCCATTGGAAATGTACCTATCAGACATATGTACTGTTTCGATAAATATTGCGGGAGTTCCAGCAATTTCAATTCCTTGCGGGGTAGATTTAGAGGGAATGCCAGTTGGAATGCAATTAATAGGAAATAAATTTGCAGAGGAAACTATTCTAAATGCTGCATATGCGTTTGAGCAAAACATTAAATTTAGAGAAAATTACAGGCCAATTGAGAAATAAGATGTTGGTCAAAGATAGCAAAAAAGAAAATGACCAATAGAGGATTATATTGGTAAGCGGAGGTTAGGAAAATGTCAAGAGAAGATTATGAAGTAGTAGTAGGGTTGGAGGTACATGCAGAGCTTTCTACTAAAACAAAAATATTTTGCAGTTGCCCAACAGAATTTGGAGCAGAACCTAATGCACATACTTGTCCAGTTTGTATGGCAATGCCAGGAACCTTGCCAGTACTAAACGAAAAAGTTGTAGAGTATGCGGTAAAAGCAGGACTTGCAACAAATTGTTCTATATCAAAAGACAGCAAAAATGATAGGAAAAATTACTTTTATCCAGATTTACCAAAATCATATCAAATATCACAATTCGACAAACCGCTTTGCAACAATGGATATATAGAAATAGAAGATGATGAAGGTAATAAAAAGCAAGCTAGAATATTAAGAATTCATATAGAGGAAGATGCTGGAAAGCTTAATCACAACGAATTTAGCGAGGGGAGCTTAGTAGATTTAAATAGAGCAGGAGTTCCGCTAATTGAAATAGTATCAGAGCCAGATTTAAGGTCTAGTAAAGAAGCAGATAGATATCTAAAAAAGCTAAAATCTATTCTTGAATATATAGAGGTTTCGGACTGCAAAATGCAAGAAGGCTCATTTAGAGCAGATGTTAACGTATCTGTACATAAGCCTGGAACGCCTTTGGGTACTCGTACAGAGATGAAGAACATGAATTCTTTTAAGTCAATTTCAAGAGCAATAGAGTATGAGGTTCAAAGACAGATAGAAGTTTTGGAAAATGGGGGAGTTGTAGAACAAGAAACCCTAAGATGGGACGATGTATCTGGCAGAACATTTTCAATGAGAAACAAAGAAGAAGCCCAGGATTATAGGTATTTCCCAGAGCCAGACTTAGTGGCAATTAGACTTTCTGACGAATATGTAGAAAATGTGAGAAAAACTTTGCCAGAACTTCCAGAAAGCAGAAAAGCTCGTTATATGGCTGATTACAAATTATCAGAAAAAGATGCAAGGCTGCTAACAGCGTCAAAATATTTATCAAATTTATTTGAAGATGCAGAAAAATTATGTGGTAATGCAAAATCTGTAGCAAATTGGATTTTATCAGACATATCTCGTATTTTAAATGAAGAGGAAATGGAGCCAGAAAATATTCCGTTTACAGGCAAAGAACTTGCACAACTTGTTTTGTTAATTGATAAAGGCACAATAAGCTCTGCAATTGGTAAAAAGGTATTAGAAGAATTGTTTACATATGAAAATCAAAACATGAAAATGCCAGAACAAATTATTAAAGAAAAGGGCTGGCTACAAATTTCTGATGAAGATGAAATAAAGAAGGTTGTAATGCAAATTTTAGAGGAAAATCCTCAATCAATTGCAGATTACAAAGCCGGAAAAGATAGGGCATTGGGATTTTTGGTTGGTCAAGCAATGAAGCAAACAAAAGGTAAGGCAAATCCACAGATGCTTAACAAAATTTTCATAGAAGAATTAAAAAAATAAAATCATGTAAAAATATAGAGGAATGTTTAGCAAAATAAAATGGGACTTAGCTTTGTAAGTCCCATTTTTGTAATAAAAAAACTGTGCACAATTTTTTTATTATTTTACGCATTCATAGCATTTAATTTTTTTGCTAATAAAGATTTTTTTCTAGAAGCTGTGTTTTTTACTATAACACCTTTTGTACAAGCTTGGTCTATTTTCTTTGTAGCAGCAGAAAGTAATGTTTTTGCTTCTTCTACATTTCCAGCTTCAACAGCTTGCTCAAATTTTTTAACAGCTGATTTATATCCAGATTTAATCATGTTATTTCTTGCAGTTTTCTTTTCTATAACGTTTACACGTTTGATTGCTGATTTAATGTTTGGCATGTTTTGCACCTCCCTCTAAAGTTCATTATAATAACGTTAATTATTTTATCACGAAA
>CAZXVQ010000073.1:0-4759 GCA_964644295.1 uncultured Clostridium sp. | reverse complement strand
TTGTATGGTGATGATACCACCCCTTAGAAGCTAACATTTTCTCTAGCTCTCGAAACGTCATGACTGTTCCTCCTAACAATTATATTATACTACGTACTATACGTAATGTCAAGACTATTTAGCACAATTTTTTCATAAGATTTTCTTGATTTTCTGGGCAATTCATCATATAAAATGTCATTCAAATATGATACTTAAAAAATTGATATTTACCATAATGGGGTTGAAATAATTGGTGTTATAAGCATTCCTATTGTTAGATTAGACAAAAACAATAAAGAAAAAATAATAAATTTAAAGACAAAGAAATTGAAAAATATACTAAATATTTCTAGTCAGTTGCATTAAAATTGCATTATATAAAATTAAAAAGGCTTGATATTTCAAGTCTTTTTATCCATTTTTATATGGAGCCACTAAGCAGAATCGGACTGCTGACCTACGGGTTACGAATCCGTCGCTCTACCAACTGAGCTATAGTGGCATATCAACATTTATATTTTAGCATATATTTTTAAAAAATACTAGATAATTTTATTCAAATTTACGTCAAATTTATCCAACAATTTTATTCAAATTTACGTCAAATTTACACAAGAAAAAAAGCAACACTCCTAAATATACCTAAGAAGTATTGCTTTTTTTAATGTATTTATGCTTTATTATCTGCCACCACAACAGCCATTGTTTGTGAATAATAATAAGAATATTATTATAAAGAATAGTATGCCACTATCTCCAAAGCCGCAGCCGTTTGTGCCAAATACTCCGCCTAACATTCCATTGCCACATCCACATCCGCCTCTTGGAGCGTCATCACACCCACAGCTTCCATTACAGTTTCCTCTATTATCGTCCTGCATTTTTTATTCCTCCTTTTTTATTATATGTTATATAGTATGTTTTTTTGTAAAAGTGTGTTACAATATAGATGAAAGTAATTTTGCCACGTATAACTAATTATTTATAATTTGAAAGGATTAATATATGAAGAAAACTATTCAAAAAAGCGAAAATTCTACTATTTCTAGGCCAGAGCTGTTGGTCCCTGCTGGAGATTTTGATTGTGTCCGTGCAGCTGTGCAAAACGGAGCTGACTGTGTTTATTTTGGTGCAACTGCCTTTAGTGCTAGGGCAAATGCGAAGAATTTTTCTCAGGATGACTTAAAAAATGCTATAGAATACTGCAAGATACGAAATGTAAAAACGAACCTTACATTAAATACCCTTTTAACAGATAAGGAGTTTGATGAAGCAATAGCAATTGCCAAGTGTGCCTACGATTACGGAATTGACGCTATTATTGTTCAAGATTTAGGATTGGGAAAATATTTAATAGATAATTTTCCAGGGATGGATATTCATGCTAGCACTCAGATGTCTGTACATAATTTAGAAGGTGTGTTGGAGCTTCAATCTTTGGGCTTTTCAAGGGTTGTATTATCTAGAGAAGTACCAATTAATGAAATTGAGTATATTAGGAATAATTGCTCAATTGAATTAGAAGTTTTTGTTCACGGAGCTCTTTGCATTTCATACTCTGGGCAGTGCCTTTTCTCCAGCCTTACAGGCGGTCGCTCTGGAAATAGAGGCAAGTGTGCACAGCCTTGTAGACTTCCCTACGAACTTTTAGAGGTTGGAAGTAAAGAAACTCTCATAGATAAAGGCTATTTGTTGAGTCCTAAAGATTTGTGTTCTTTAGAGTATTTGCCTAAGCTTATTGATATTGGTATAAATTCTTTTAAGATAGAAGGTCGTATGAAAACCCCAGAATACGTTGCCACAGTTACTAGAATTTACAGAAAATATATTGACAAAATATTATGCGAGGATTCTTCAGAATATTCAATTGATGAAGGAGATAAAAAGGCATTACTTCAGGTATTTAATCGTGGTGGTTTTTCTGAGGGGCATTTAAATCCAGAGGCAAACCTAGGGCTAATTTATCCCGAAAAGCCTAACAATATGGGGCTTTATTTGGGGAATATTTCTAACTATAATTCTGCAAAAGGTCATATTAGCCTAAAGCTAAATGAATCTCTTGCAATAGGAGATTGCATTGGCATAGATGGCGAAACTGGAACATATACCGTTTCTGAACTTATGAAAAATAATGTAAATTTAAAATTCGCTTCTAATGGCGAGTTTGTAAAAATTGGAAGGATGAAAGGAAATATTCGCATTGGGTCTAAGGTGTATAAACTCTCTAGTAAGGAGCTTGATAATATTTGCAAAAAAACATACAGCAAGAATGCCGAAATTAAAAAGATTCCTTTATCTTTAAGTCTTACAGTAAAAAAAGATACCCCGATAAAGATTATGCTAAAAGCCAATACCCCGCCATTTTATAATAATATTTGTGTAGACCTTGTTTCTAATATAATTCCAGAGGAATCAAAAACTGCGGCAATAGATGAAGCAAGGATAAAAGAGCAATTTTCTAAGCTTGGCAATACTCCATTTGTAATTGAAAAATTTAGTGTTGACCTAGATGAAAATTTGCATATTTCTAGTATTGGAGCTTTAAATGAACTTAGAAGAACTGCAATATCTACTTTACAGGAACAGGTTTTAAATGCTTTTAGAAAATCTCGAAAAAATAATATACATTTGGCACCTACAACTATATCTTCGTGCAATATGGAAAATCAATCTGCTAACAAAAAAATTTCTATATTATTATCAAATATGGATACATCTTTTGATTATTCTAAAATAGATGGTGCAGATAATGTGTACATACCATTAAAATTTTGGACCAATAAAAAGTATAGTGAGCAAATATTTGCTGTAACTCAAAAGTTTAATACCTACATATATATGCCCACTATTATAAAACCTAATTATAAAAATTTATTGCTTAACAATTTGGATGTGATACTTAAAGAATATAATGTTGCCGGATTCGTAATTTCAAATATTTCAGGGTTTATGTTTCTGAAGGACTACATTAGCAGTACTG
The DNA here is from genome assembly GCA_964644295.1 of uncultured Clostridium sp. Lineage (GTDB taxonomy): Bacteria > Bacillota > Clostridia > TANB77 > CAG-508 > CAG-245. The sequence continues at coordinate 1,797 of CAZXVQ010000073.1, read as the reverse complement.
AAAAAAAATATCAATTTGTAGCAAATTATACAATGAATGTTTTTAACTTACATTCTATAGATGAGTTAAAAAATCTTGGTACAGACATTGTGACTCCTTCAATCGAGCTTAATAAGCCTATGCTACAAGATTTGTGCACAAAAAGCTCCCTTCCAATTGAATTAATTGCTTATGGTAGATTAGTTTTAATGAATTGCGCATATTGTTTACTTGGAAAGAGCACTAAATGTTATCCGCAGTGCAGTGTGAGGTGTTCTAAGGATGCTAAATATTATTTAAAAGATAGACTTGGGCTTAAGTTTAGAGTAGTGCCTGATAATATTCAAACTGTTACATCTATATATAACAGCAAAATAACTTCTATAGACACAGCAGATATTAATGTTTGCTCTCTTAGGATTGATATTTTGGACGAAAATGTTGATGAGATAAATTCCATTATAAATACGGTTAAATCTAATAAAAAGCTTAATGGAAAAGACTACACAAATGGGAATTTGAACCGTGAAATCTAAATTATAAAAAAAGCAAATGATATGTTAGATTAAATCATTTGCTTTTTTTCTTATACATGCATTGCAGTAAGTTTAATAATTAAGTCCATATTGTCATCTTTGGCCGCCTTATTTTTTCTGATTTTTCCGCATTTTTTGCATTTGAATATTATTACATAGCCTTTTTTACTATCTATTTCGGCACCAATTGGTTCTAATATTCCATGGCAGTCTTCGCTTCTATCTCCGTGGATTTATATCCACATGTTTAGAATGTAAACAGTGCGGGCAATGGTTTCTACAAGAATACCCCAGTTTTGTTACTTTTTCTCCGCAATTTTCACACACAAACTCTTCGTCTATTTCTATAAAATTTCCCATTACTTTATATTTATTCCTTCCATTAGTCTCCAAATATGCTACCACCAACAAATTCTCTTAAAAGTGAATTTGCTGGAATAAGGCTTTCGTCAATTTCTTCGAAATATCTTAAAAATCCGGCTAGTCTTTTTGCTTCTGCATATTCCGGCTCTTTGTTTGTTATTGTTTCCAACTGTGGTAATGCTTGTTTTTTTAATACGCTTATTTCATATATTAGCGATGAATTGAACATTGCATCACAATTTTCTTGGAATGGGAATATATTTTTATATTCTCCATTGTTTACGCTCGCCCATGTTTTTAATGTATGTAGTGCAGAATATCCTCTAAAGTTATTGTCCCTTACTATTCTCCTTAGCAATCTTGTGTCTGTTGTTGATATTCTGTTACAGTAGTCTATGTTTAATACTGTTAAATCACTAATGTATATTTTGTATTTCTGCTCATTTGGAATTGCACTTGTTAATTTATCGTTCAGGCAGTGAATTCCTTCTATTACAAGTATTTCATCATCTTCTAATTTCATTGTATTTCCATTATATCGTTTGGTTCCAACTTTAAAGTCAAATGTTGGAACTTCTATTGTGCCACCATCTAATAATGTTTTTATATGATTGTTAAACAGTTTTAAATCAATAGCTTCTAGACATTCAAAATCATAATCTCCATTTTCGTCTTTTGGATTGTCTTGTCTTTCAACAAAATAATTATCCACAGAAATTGTTACCGGCTTTATGCCATTTAGCCTAAGCTGAATTCCTAGTCTTTTTGCAAATGTAGTTTTTCCAGATGATGAAGGTCCCGCAATTAATACCATTTTTACATTTTTTCTATTTGCTATGTCATCTGCAATATCTGAAATTTTCTTCTCATGTAGTGCCTCAGATAATAGAATTATATCACTTGTTTTTCCTTGCCTTAT
>CAZXVQ010000072.1:0-4760 GCA_964644295.1 uncultured Clostridium sp. | reverse complement strand
GAACCAACGATTTATCTAAATGTTCTGCAGATGCTGTATTGGATATTGAAAATAATATTATGCTATACGGAGTAGAAATTAATTGGCCTAATATTAAAGGAGCGCGTATAAGGAATTTATATTCAACAAGAGAGTATGTGAATATTTTGTCAAGGCTGAATTGTCTTTCGGAAAAAATAGACAGAAACCAATCAGAGTATAGTAAGTTTATGCAAGCATATTATTTAATTGGAAAGAGTATACAATATGATTTTGATGATGATGGAGAGCCTTCAAGAAGTTCTGATTCTCACTCTCTAAGAGGAGTTTTAAAGGGCAAGGCGGTTTGTGAAGGATTTTCAGAAGCTTTATCTCAATTACTAAATATATTGAATGTTGAAAACAAATGCGTTACAGGAGTGGATAAAAATCTAGGAAAGGAAAGTATACATGTTTGGAATCAGGTAAGGATTAATGGGAATTGGTATAATTGTGATATAACTAATGATTCTGGAAACATTCAAGATAATAGGCAAGTAGAAATGTGTTTGTTAAATGATGATGACTTCTTCTTATATAAAGCAATTTCTGATAATGCAGAAGCGTGTAAAAAGACATGGCGTTGTATGGATTTTGAAATGGAAAGGTAAAAATCTAATACAACGAGATTAAAAGCTAATAGATTACATTTGGTAAATATAATATTTTATGAATTAATTCATTTTGGTTTTGTTTTTATTGCAATAATTTTTTACCTTATAAATAAATGAGGTTGGATCTATTTCAGTTTTGCCTGAAATATTAAGACAAAAGTTAATTTATGATTTAATGCCCATACAATCTATTCCTCAGGGCAGGAAGATAAATATGATATAAAATGCTAATTGTTACAATACCATATTCAGCTTGACAGTGCAAGAAATTCTTAACGTTTTTTGACTTTGTGTCGAATTTTGTCATACGATAATGCTTGATTTATTGCAAATTGCGTAATATAATAAAAATAATTTAGTACCAGGATTTAATTAAGGATAATTTATACAATCATAAAATTTATAATCTTATAATAATTCAAAGTAAAAAAATATGTTATCAACAGTAAAAAGTATTGCCCTTCATGGCTTGGAAGGGTATTTAATTGAGGTGCAAGTGGACGTGTCTGCTCGGAATGCCAGGCTGGGAAATTGTACGGTTTGCCAGATGTAAGCGTAAAAGAAGCAAAAGAAAGAGTAAGAACTGCAATTAAAAATTCTGAGTTTGAATTTGAAAGCAGAAAAATTGTGGTTAATATGTCTCCGGCGGATTTAAGAAAAGAAGGAACGTATTTTGATTTGCCAATTGCTATTGGACTTTTGGTAAATTTCGGACAAATTAACGAAATAGAGGATAACACAGCTTTTATAGGAGAGCTTTCTTTAAATGGCAAGGTAAATAAAGTAAATGGAATTCTGCCAATGTGTATAGAGGCAAAAAGGCTTGGAATAAGGAAAATAATACTTCCAAAGGAAAATGCTAAGGAGGGTGCTACTGTAAATGGAATAGAAATAATTGGAGCAGAAAGTATTGAACAGGTTGTTAATTATTTAAATAAAAAAACAGAAATAAAGCCAGAGTATGTAGATTTAGAAGATATTTTTAAAAATGACTCAACACATAATTTGGATTTTTCAGATGTAAAAGGTCAGGAAAATATAAAAAGGGCTTTAGAGGTGGCTGCAGCAGGAGGACATAATTGCTTGCTTATTGGTTCGCCACGGCTCAGGAAAAACCATGATGGCGCAAAGGCTTCCTTCAATATTGCCAAATTTAACATTTGAGGAGGCTTTAGAAATTACCAAAATATATAGTGTTGCGGGAAATCTGCCTAAGGAAAATCCAATAATAACAAAAAGGCAATATAGGTCGCCACATCATACAATAACGCCAATATCGTTAATAGGAGGCGGCAGAACGCCAAAACCAGGAGAAATAAGCCTATCGCATTATGGAGTATTATTTTTGGACGAGCTTCCAGAATTTAATAAAAGCACATTAGACTTATTAAGAGGACCTTTAGAAGATGGAATAGTTACAATAAACAGAATAAATGGAAGTATAACATATCCATGTAAATTCATGTTTGTTGCGTCTATGAATCCATGCCCGTGTGGATATTATGGCTCAAAGGAAAAAGAGTGTACGTGTAGTGCAAATGCAATTGCTAGATATATGGGAAAAATAAGTGGGCCACTTTTAGATAGAATTGATTTACAAATAGAAGTTACAGGAGTAAAATACGATAGTTTGCAATCGAGCAAAATGCCGGAGACTTCTAATGAAATCAAGAAAAGGGTGGATAAAGCAAGGCAAATTCAAACAGAAAGGTACAAGAGCTTTGGAATATTTTCAAATTCAGAATTGACTCCGGCACTGATAGAAAAATTTTGCGTTTTAGATGAGGATTCTAAAAATATATTGCAGTTAGCTTTTGAAAAATTGGGCTTAAGTGCAAGAGCTTATAGTAGAATTTTAAAGGTGGCAAGGACAATTGCGGATTTGGATAATAGCCCTAATATAGTAAACAAGCATATTGCAGAGGCTATACAATATAGAAGTTTAGATAAAAAATATTGGAAGAGTTGAAGGTAGAACATGGAAATAATAGAAAAGCAAGATGAGTTGTATCCAAAAAGATTATTAAAAATTAAGAACCCGCCTGAAAAATTGTATGTAGAGGGAGATGCTTCGCTAATAAATAAAAATTCAATTGCAATTGTTGGAACAAGAAAGTGTACAAAATATGGAGAAAAATATGCTGCAATGTTTGCAGAATGGTTGTCAAAGCAAGGAATAAGTATTGTAAGTGGCATGGCGCTTGGAATAGATAGTATAGCACACGTAAATTCTATGCAAAATAAAGGTAGAACTGTAGCTGTTCTTGGAGGTGGATTCAATAAAATTTTTCCTGAAGAAAATAAATATTTGTATGATAGAATTTTAGAAAATGGAGGGTGTGTATTAACCGAATATCCACCAGATGAAGAGGCTTGCAAAGAATATTTCCCCCAAAGAAATAGAATAATAAGCGGAATTTCCATGGGAGTGCTTGTTGTGGAAGCAAGACACCATAGTGGCAGTTCTATTACTGCAAGATATGCTTTTGAACAGGGGAAACCTGTATTTTGTATTCCTCACTCGCTTGACGTAAAGACAGGGTATACTCCAAATTTATTAATTCAGCTGGGTGCAAGACTTGTACTTGAACCTGCAAATATTTTAAGCTATTACGATATTGAGCAGGAGGAAGAAGAAGATGTAGAGAATAAAACAGAAGTAGCCCAAAATCCTACTTTAAATAAAGCATTTAAAGAAGGCATTGAGCAAAATACTACAAAATATTTTGAAGAGGATTTTGAAAACCAAGCAAAAGAATACAAAGAAGTTTATAATTTAGTAGGGGATAAACCAATTTCAATTAATGAGATTTCATCAAGCTTAAATGTACCAATTTCAAGTATTTCAGAAATTTTATTTATGTTGGAATTAAAAGGCTATATTACAAATTTGCCAGGGAATAATTATGTAAGAAAAATGTGTGCTGAGTAGTATAAAGACACACAAGCCACAATAAAAATGCAAAAATTAAGGAAGTGAATTTAATGTACGAGAGGCACGAGTTTGGCAAAATTGGAGAGGCATTAGCCACAAGATTTTTACAGGAAAAGGGATATGAAATTATTAGAAGAAATTTTATGTGTAGACAAGGAGAAATAGATATTATTGCAAAAGATAAAAATGAATTTGTATTTGTAGAAGTAAAAACTAGACAAAACCTAAAATATGGAAGCCCAAGCGAAGCGGTAAATGAAAAGAAACGAAATCACATATGGAAGGCCGCACAGTATTACATATATATAAATAATTTGGATAATGAGTTTATTCGATTTGATGTAATAGAGATATATAAGCCTAATAATGAATTTCTAATAAAACACATTAAGAGGTTTATTGGCTAAGCTGTAAACACTGTATTTAAGTAAAAAGTGCATTTTAATATTTATTGACATTTTAAATCATTTGCAATAGAATAATTGTAGAAGGATTTTAATTAAAATCTTTCTTTCCGTTAATATCCATTTTTGGAGGTAACATATTGAAAAAGTTTAAATTAGCCATAGTTGGCGCAACAGGTCTTGTTGGTAGGTCTGTTCTAAAAGTTTTAGAAGAAAAAAAATTACCAATTGAGGATTATCATTTATTTGCTACTCAAAAATCTGCCGGGAAAATACTTTCGATTCTTGGCAAGGATTATGTAGTAGAAGAATTAAATGAAAATTCATTTGATTCCGGTTTCGATTTTGCAATTTTTGTAGCGGGTGGAGAAACTTCAAAAAAATACGCTCCTATTGCAGTAAAAAAAGGCTGTATTGTTGTAGATAACAGTAGCTATTTTCGAATGTGTAAGGATGTTCCTTTGGTTGTTCCAGAGGTTAATTTCGAGGATGTTTATTCACATCATGGAATTATTGCAAATCCAAATTGTTCTACTATCCAGGCAATGCTTCCATTAAAAGCACTTGATGATAAATACACTATCAAAAGAATTGTTTATTCTACTTATCAAGCGGTTTCTGGGGCAGGAAGAGATGCCTTATTAGATTTGGAAAATGTGGATGGCTCAAAACCACTTAGAAAATTTCCGCATCCAATTTATAATAACTGCTTGCCACAAATTGACGTATTTATGGAAAATGGTTATACAAAAGAAGAAATGAAAATGATAAATGAAACACGAAAAATAT
>CAZXVQ010000071.1:0-4849 GCA_964644295.1 uncultured Clostridium sp. | reverse complement strand
ATAATTGGCGATTTTACAGGAATGATAGGAGACCCAACAGGAAAGTCTAAAACAAGAAAACAGTTAACAAGAGAGCAGGTTGAGGAAAACGCCAAAACTTACCAAGAGCAAATATTTAAAATATTAGACCCAAAAAGAACAACAGTAAAATATAACAGCCAATGGCTTGGGAAAATGGATTTTAGAGATGTTATACAATTGTGTGCAAAATGCACAGTTGCAAGAATTTTGGAAAGAGACGACTTTCAAAAAAGATATACAAACAATCAACCAATTTCGGTTCATGAATTCTTTTACCCATTAATGCAAGCATATGATTCTGTTGCAATTGAAGCAGACTTAGAAATGGGCGGAACAGACCAAACATTTAATATTCTAATGGGAAGAAATATTCAAAAAGATTATGGGCAGGATTCTCAAATTACGCTATTTATGCCACTTTTAGAGGGAACGGATGGAGTAGAGAAAATGAGCAAGAGCCTTGGAAACTACATTGGAATAAACGAAGATGCAAATACAATGTACGAAAAGGTAATGAAAATCCCAGACAATATGATAATTAAATATTACAATTTATGTACAGATGTGCACCCAGATGATGTAGCAAAAATTGAATTGAGATTACAAAATGGAGAAAACCCAAGAAATGTAAAAATGGAACTTGCAAAAGAAATTACTAAAATATATCATAACGAAGAAGAGGCAAATAATGCAGAAGAGCACTTTAAAACAGCATTTCAAAAACAAGAAGCACCAAAGGATATACCAGAAATTAAATTTGAAAACAACATATTAGACACTCTTCTTAAAACAAATAAATGTGCATCAAAGGGAGAGTTAAAAAGATTATTTGAACAAGGTGCAATAAAAATAGATGGAGAAAAAGTCACAGATTATCAATCTTTAAATTCTTTAGCACAAGACATAACAATACAAATTGGCAAAGGAAGTTTCTTCAAAATTTTACGTTAGTTAAAAAACAGGAGGAAAACAATAATGAATTGGGATAGAGAAATTTTACAAAAACCATGTTGGAAAGAGGAAATATCTAACAGAGAACAAAAAGAGAAACTTGCAAAGGAGATTGCAAAAAAAGTTCAGGAGGGTGATGTTATAGGATTTGGCTCTGGCTCGACCTCGTATTTAGCAGCAATAGAAATTGCTAAACGAATGGAAACTGAAGGCTTAACAATAACTGCAATTCCTACCTCGTACGAAATGAAAATGCTATGTACATATTTAAATATACCAACAGCTACAATAGACCAAAAAATTCCAGACTGGTGTTTTGATGGAGCAGACGAAGTAGATAATGACAATTGGCTTATAAAAGGCAGAGGAGCTGCAATGTTTAATGAAAAATTAAATATCAAATCTGCCCAAAAAACTTATATATTAGTAGATAGCTCTAAAATGGTTAATAAATTGGGCACAAAGTTCCCAATACCTGTAGAATGTAACCCAAAGGCCGTTAATTTTGTAAAACAAGAACTTTACAACTTAGGTGCAACAAATGTTGAACTTAGAATGGCTCTTAGGAAAGATGGACCTGTTATAACCGAAAATGGAAATTTAATATTAGATGCAAAATTTGATAACATAGAAGAAAGTTTAGAAAGAAGACTAAAGAACATAACAGGAGTTATCGAAACAGGGCTATTTATAGGATACAATGTAGAAATATTGAAAAATTAATAAAAGGAAAGATGATGAAGAAATTACTTTTTTCTGCTGTAAATCTTGATGTGGGTGGCATAGAAACTGCGCTTGTATCTTTGCTAAATTGGTTGGCAAGTTTAGAAAAAGACAATAAATTGCAAGAACAAGAAAAGAAATATAAGTACGAGATAACCCTTGTATTAGAACAAATACAAGGTGTATTTCTTAATGACTTAAATAAAAATATAAAAATTATACAATACTCACCAAGTAAAAATAAAATAGTTTTAATAAGAAAACTTTGCAATATGTTTAAACAGCTGAACTTTAAAAGAAAATATGGGCAAAAGTTTGACTTTTCTTGTAGCTATGCAACATATTCAAATCCTGCATCATTTGTAGCAAGGACAGCCTCAGAAAATTCTGCACTGTGGTGCCACATGGACTATTTAGAAATGTTTGGAAATAAGCAGAAGGCAGAAAAATTTTTTTTGCAAAAGCACTATAAAGAATTTAAACATATAATATGTATATCAGAAGAAAGCAAGGCAAGTTTTTTAAAACTATTTCCGCAGGAAGAAAGCAAAGTTTTATATATAAATAATGTAATAGACTATGAGAAAATACTTGCAAAATCAGCTAAAAATCCAGAAATATTAAACGACTTAAAAAACGATGGCATTACCACTTTTATAAATATAGGACGACATGAGGAAAAACAAAAGAAACTTTCTAGAATTATAGAGGCTTGCAAACTTCTAAAAGAAGACGAAGAATGTAAAGAAAAATTTAGAATATTTTTTGTTGGAGATGGACCAGACACAGAAGAGTATAAAAAAATGGTAAATGAGTATGGTTTGGAAAATCAAATATTATTCTTGGGAAGAACAGCAAATCCATATCCATACTTAAAAATGGCAAACTGCACAATACTTACCTCTGATTACGAGGGCTTTCCAGTAACGTTTGTGGAAAGCATGGTCCTAAACAAGCCAATAATAACAACAAAAGTATCTGGCGTAAAAACAGTGCAAGAAGAAGGATATGCAATTATTACGGATAAAGATACAAAAAGTATTTATGAATGTATGAAAGGCTTTATAATAAACGGATACAAAATAGAAAATAGGTTTAACCCTGAGGAGTACAATGCAAAAAACCTACAAAAGCTAGAAGAATTATTTTAAAGCCAAAAAATCTAGGAGAACGCTTATGAAATTAAGTATAATTGTTCCAATATTTAATGTGGAAAAACAATTGCCCAAATGCTTGGACTCATTATTAAAGCAAGAAAGCTCGGAGCTAAGTATACAACTTATACTAGTAAATGATGGTTCAACAGACAATTCTGGTAAAGTAGCAAATGAATATGCAAATAAGTATAAAGACAAAATACTTTATCTAGAAAAACAAAATGGCGGACTTTCAGAGGCAAGAAATTTTGGAGTAAAGCATGCAAATGGAGACTACATAGCTTTTGTGGATTCAGATGACTATGTAAGTGAAGGCTTATATTCAAAATTTATTCCATATATGAACGAAAATTATGATATGGTAAAAATAAAAATAGCAACAGTTAACGAAAATGGTAAAACTATAGAAGAAAACTACAGCCCAGAATTTAAAAATAAAACAGGAGAAGAAGCATTTGCAATCCTGTACAAATCAGATGTTTTAACAGAAGTTGCATGGGGCTATATTTATAAAAGAGCTTTTTGGCAGGAAAACAACTTTGAATTTGCAAAAGGGCTATATCACGAGGACTTTGGACTTATTCCACTTGTGATGCTAAAGGCTAAAAAAGTAGCCTCAACAAAGCTTGGAAATTATTTCTATGTTTTAACTCAAAACAGTATCACGCGAGGAGACAATTCTAAAGAATATCAAAGAGCAAATCATTTATTATTACATTATGACAATATGATAGAAAAAATAAAAGATTACAGCATATCTAACGAGTCAAAAGAACATATAAAAACATATTACACAAATTGCATAATTTTAGAGACAAACAATCTTCACGCAGAAGAAAGAGATAAATATATACAAGAAATTAAAAAAAGAAAAATGTATAAAAACATAAAAGCAAAAAATATAAAGCAATTAATAAAAAAAGTACTATTAAAAAGAAACATAGGACTTTATTTAAAACTAAGGTGAGGAAATATGGTAAAAGTAAGTGTTATTGTTCCTATATACAATGTAGAAAAATATTTAAAAAGATGTATAGATTCTCTTGTAGAGCAAACGCAAGATAGCCTAGAAATCGTACTAGTAAACGATGGCTCAACAGATGGCTCTTCTAAAATTGCAACTGAATATGCAGAAAAATATTCAGAAAAAATAAAATATGTGGAAAAGCAAAATGGTGGTCTTTCTGATGCTAGAAACTATGGAATGAAATATGCAACTGGCGAATATATTGCATTTTTAGATTCAGATGACTATGCAGAAAAAGATACATATAAATTAATGTATGAAAAAGCAAAAGAAGAAAATGCAGACTATGTAGAATGTGATTTTTTGTGGGAATATCCAAATAAAATAAAACAAGATAAAAGATATGAATTTAAAGACAAAAAGCAAATGCTAAGTTTTGTAAGGGTTGTTGCATGGAACAAACTTATAAAAAGAGAAATACTTGAAAAAAACAACATAGTCTTTCCCAAAGGACTAAGATATGAAGACGTGGAATTTACATACAAGCTAATTCCATACTTGGAAAAGACCGCATATGTAGATAAATGTTTAATACACTACACACAAAGAAACGACTCAATTGCCAATGTTCAAAATGAAAGAACAGCCGAAATATTTACAATATTAGATAATGTTATAGAATTTTATAAAGAAAATGGGCTATATGAACAATACAAAACAGAGCTAGAATACAACTATGCACGATATTTGCTATGTAGCTCTTTAAAGAGAATTTTAAAAATAAAGGATAAACCACTAAGAAAAAAACTACTAAAAGAAACGTGTGAAAACTTAAATAAAAAATTTCCAAATTGGAGTAAAAATGAAATATTAAAAACAGTACACAGTGGCAAACATACATATATGAGAATGTTGTCATTTTGTCTTGCCTTTTATCCATTAAAATGATATAACAATAGTACAAAAGCGAGGGCAATAAAAATATGGAGAAAATTATACCTAAAAATACTAAAGTTTTAAATATTAGTTT
>CAZXVQ010000070.1:0-4854 GCA_964644295.1 uncultured Clostridium sp. | reverse complement strand
ATAACTGTAACAATAAATGTTACAAAAGCAGCTAACACAATTTCGGTAACTGCAAGCCAAACAAAGAATATAACGTTCTCAACAAGCTCGCAAACATTTTCAATAACAGGAGCAACAGGAGCACAGGGAACAGTAACATATTCAGAATCATCAGAGAAAAATAGTTCAGGGACATCAACAAGTTACTTTACAATAAGTGGCACAACAGTAACAGCAAAGGCAAGTACACCAGTAGGAACATATACATATGTAATAACCGCAACAGCTGCAGGAAATAGTAATTACAATTCAGGCTCAAAAACTATAACTGTAACAATAATAGTTGGCAAAGCAACAAACCCAATTTCAGTAACGGCAAAAAGTTTATCATACACAGGCTCAGCTCAAACATTGGTATCGGTATCAGGTGCACAAGGAACGGTATATTACAGCATAACAACACAATTAACAAGCAGTAACTACACATCAGGTAGCACGAGTCTGCCAAGAGCAATAGGTGCAGGAACTTATACAGTGTACTACTATACACCGGGGAATGGCAATTATTCGGCAAAGAGTGGAACTGTAAGTGTAACAATAGCAAAGGCAACAAACACATTAACAGTAACTGGGTCATCAAACTTAACCGTAAATGCAGATGGCACTACGTCTTGTGAGCTTGTTAAAGCAACAGATGCACAAGGAACGGTATACTACAGTACGAAGGTTCAATTAACATCAAGTAACTATACATCAAAGGGAAGTACAACAATACCAACTACGAAGCTTGCGGGAACCTACACGGTATACTATTATACTCCAGGAAATAGCAATTATAAGGAAAAGAGTGGCTCTGTAACAGTAAAAGTAGTGGAATATATTACAATATACTGATAAGAGTATCCTATAATAAGCATATACCAGGAACTAAAGATATAATTAAATAAAGCACTTTGTGGCTAAGTTTACTTAGAGTTAAATTAAGTAAACTGGCCTCAAAGTGTTTTTTTGTGCCTGGCTAAAAAGCAAGAATTTTAGCTAGGCATCATTTAATCTCTAAACAAGTTAAACCACTGCCATATTGTACTTTTAGTAATGCTCCAAAAACTTAGTTTATCTACAGCCATATCTGCAATTAAACTAACAGTTAAAATATTTTCCCCATTAATACTATATTTAATTTCACCTAATTTTTGTCCTTCTAAAATAGGAGCATTAATAGCTTCTTCTAGAAATATTTCTTGTGTTATATCGCTACTGTTTGACTTAGATAAAAGTATTTTTGCATCAGTTTCTAAAATAGCATTAACACAGCTTGCAGTTCCTTTATTAACCTGAATAGATTTTATAAAATCTCCTTTTGAGCCAAAATCTTTAACAGTGTAATTGTTAAAGCCATAATCTAAAAGCTTTTGGGCATTGGAAAATCTAATTGCTGAAGTTGGAGCTTTTAGAATTACACCTATTAAAGAAAGACCATCTCGCGTTGCAGAAGCAGATAGATTATATAGAGCAAGGGACGTAGACCCTGTTTTTAGACCAGTACAGCCATTATAATTACGCACCAATTTATTGGTATTTACCAAACTAGATTTACCATCTCTTAGTGAGTCCATCCAAATTGTTGTGTAATTTGTAATACTAGGGTGGTTTATAAGCAACTCTCTAGACATTATAGCAATATCATATGCAGAAGTTACATGACCATCCTCATCAATACCGTGGCAATTTTTAAAACAAGTATCATTCATACCAAGCTCTTGTGCACGTTTGTTCATTTTTGCAACAAAAGCATCTTGGCTCCCTTCCAAATAATTTGCCATTGCCACAACACAATCATTTGCAGAAACTATACATATTGCTTTAAGCATTTCATCAACAGTTAAGGTTTCTCTAACATCTAGCCAAATTTGAGAGCCACCCATTGCGGCGGCATCTTCTGTACATGGAATTGTGTCTGTTAGGCTTATTCTTCCAGAGTCTAATGCTTCCATTATAAGAAGCAGACTCATGATTTTTGTAACACTTGCGGGACGAAGTTGCTCATGCATATTGTAATCATAAATAACAAGTCCGGAAGATTGCTCAATAAGACAAGCAGCTCCACAATCTAAATTTAGCAAGTTATCTGTAATGGTGCTTTCTGTAGTAGTTAGTGCTGCAGATGTTTCAGTTGTGCTTAGTGGCTCTGACTGATTTGACCACACATAAAGAGTATCATCCGAATACGCCCAAATACTGTATGAAAAGATGTTAATGTATAACAATGTTAAACAAAATAAAATAATAAATCCGAATTTTTATAAATCGACTAGGCATTTTTTTAAAACATGTGTGCATAAAAAATCCTCCTAATTTGAATATTATTAAATCATATTCAAATTAAGTAGAAATATTCTTAGGAAAGTTTTACTATCCTTGTAGTTAAAGTAACATCATCTGTTTCAAAATATAATTTTATATCATTGCTTAAGTTGTTTTTAAACCTAAAATCAACAGAACCATATGATACTGTTGCGTCTTTGCCTTCGGGAACATAATACACTTCTAAACCATGCTCATGCCTTTCTACAACTTCTAACTCCGGTATAGCAAGTACGGCATTATATAGGGTACTACTAATTTGACAATTTCCACCGCCTAATGCTTGTTCTTTTTTTCCATCTATTATTACAGTTGCCTCTTTGTATCCTTCTTCGGCTGTAGAAGGACCAGTAGAATCACAAAAAGAAAAAGTGCTTCCTTTTGTTACTACAATTCCATTTAATTTTTCACAAGTAATTCTAATATTATTTAGTCTATTTTCTGTACTTCCACTTAAATTAGTAGAATATGAGGAAATTTCCTCTTCTGTAACTTGCTTTTCTTCGGAATTGTTAATGTCTATATCAGTGTTTTCGGTGAAATTTACTTCTGTGGCAAGCCTTGCAGTATTATTGGAATTTTCATTATCTTGCATATTATTGCCATTTAAAGCAAAAAATAATGCAATACCAACTACAATAACAATTATACCAAGAAAAATATAAATAGTTTTATTTGAACTCATAAATTAAACAATCTCCTTTTAAGTTTTTTAATAGTATTGTCAAATAAAAAAATAATATGCAAAATTGCGCTAACCAATAAGGCAAATGCTTTGTACCTATTGACATTTTTAAAAAATGAAGTATAATAATATTATAGTTTGAAATTTAGGAGAAATAAAATGGCTAAAATTTGGAAGAAGTTATTACTAGCAATTTTGGTGGTAGCATGCTTATTCAATGTTACAACAAAATTAGTAAAAAGATATTCGTTAAAAGACGAACTAGAAAGTTCTGCTCAATATATAGAAGAAAAAAGAGCCGACGAAGAAATGTAAAAATGGGGAAATAACACTTGAAAATATAAGTTATTTATGTTATTATATTATTTAGCAGTTAAAAAAAAGGAGAGGTGAATTATCAATGAAAGAAGGAATACATCCAAATTATTCAGAAACAACAATTACATGCGCATGTGGAAATGTTATAAAAGCAGGTTCAACAAAAAAAGATATAAAAGTTGATGTTTGCTCAAAATGTCATCCATTTTGGACAGGAAACTTAAAAAGAGAAACAACTGGCGGTAGAGCAGATAAATTTAAGAAAAAATATGGAATTGCATAAGAAAGCTAAAGGAAATGGTAAAACATTTCTTTTTTTTATTATATAATGTTACAATTTGCAGCCTTTGCTAAATTAAGCAATGCAAAATGATTCTATTTTTTTTAAAGATATTGAAAAATGTCGATAAATGTAATAAAATAGCATATATTAAATAAAGGAGCAATGTATAAAATGCAAAATAAGATGGCTGAGCAACAACCTTACATAGAAAAGGTAAGAAAGATTAATGATGGCAAAAATTTAAAATATACGGTTTTAACAATGGGATGCCAGTTAAACGAAAATGACTCGGAAAAAATTTCTGGAATGTTAGAAGAAATGGGGTATTCTAAAACCGAAAACGTAGAAGAGGCAAGCGTTATTGCCTTTAATACTTGTTGCGTTAGAGAAAATGCAGAAGATAAACTTTTTGGCAAATTAGGAGAAGTAAAAAAATATAAAGAGGCAAATGGAGCTATAATTGCCATTGGCGGATGTATGATGCAAGAAAAACATATTGTGGAGAAACTAAAGCAAAGCTATCCTTTTTTTGATATTGTATTTGGACCTCATACATTATATAGGTTTCCAGAAGATATTTATAACGCAATTACAAATAGACATAGAATAGAAGATATTTTAGATATAGATGGTGATGTAATCGAAGGAATTCCTATTAGAAGAAATGATAAATTTAAAGCTTCTGTTGCAATAATGAATGGTTGCAATAATTTTTGCACATATTGTATAGTCCCATATGTAAGAGGAAGAGAAAGAAGCAGAAATGCAGAAGACATACTTGCAGAAGTGAAATGTCTTGCACAAGAAGGATATAAAGAAATTACTCTTTTAGGTCAAAATGTTAATTCATATATGAGAGTTGAAAGAGAAAGAGGAAAAGCAGGGCAAATTGATTCTTTTGCAAAACTTCTTAGAGAAGTAAATAAAATAGATGGAATAGAACGAATCAGGTTTATATCACCTCACCCAAAGGATTTTACAGATGATGTAATAGAGGCAATACGAGACTGTAAAAAAGTATGTAAAATAATTCATTTGCCATTACAGTCTGGAAGCTCAAAAGTATTAAAAAAGATGAACAGAAAGTACACAAAGGAACAGTATTTAGATTTAGTTGAAAAAATGAGGAAAAATATTCCTGGAGTTGTATTTTCTACAGACATAATAGTGGGATTTCCAGAAGAAACAGAAGAAGATTTTAAAGATACGCTAGATGTTGTGGATA
>CAZXVQ010000069.1:0-5016 GCA_964644295.1 uncultured Clostridium sp. | reverse complement strand
GGAAGAATTGTATACCAGGAGTTAACAAGAATAACAAAATCAATAGAAGATGGAGACTTCTTTAGCATGCCAGAGTTTACAAAGGCAATAGA
Organism: uncultured Clostridium sp.; assembly: GCA_964644295.1. Taxonomy (GTDB): domain Bacteria; phylum Bacillota; class Clostridia; order TANB77; family CAG-508; genus CAG-245. The sequence goes on along the minus strand of CAZXVQ010000069.1, from coordinate 4,924 downwards.
GAATTGCAAAAAATACAATTCAAAATTGCACATAATGGGATTATTGTCAGATGGTGGCGTTCACAGCCATATTCGTCATTTATTTGGCTTGCTAGAATTTGCAAAAAGGAAGGACTTTGAAGATGTATATGTACATTGCTTTATGGATGGAAGAGATACTCCACCAACATCTGGAGAGGGCTATATAACTCAATTAGAAGAAAAAATGAAGGAAAAAGGAATTGGAAAAATTGCAACTATTTCTGGCAGATTTTACAGCATGGATAGAGATAAAAGATGGCAAAGAATTCAAAAGGCATATGATGCAATGGTAAATGGCAATGGAATAAAAGCAAATTCCGCAGTTCAAGCTATGGAGGCATCATACCAAAAAGAAGTATTTGATGAGTTTATTGAGCCAACTGTAATATGTAGCGGAGATGAACCAGTTGCTAAAATAGAGCCACACGACTCTGTAATATTCTTTAACTTTAGACCAGATAGAGCAAGGGAAATAACAAGAACATTGGTAGACACAGAGTTTAGCGAATTTGAAACAAGAAAAGACTTGAATTTATACTTTGTTTGCATGACACCATATGACGAAACCATGCCAAATGTAAATATAGCATTTAAAAAAGAACAATTAAAAAATACATTTGGAGAATATATAAGTAAGCATGGATTAACTCAGCTTAGAATAGCAGAAACCGAAAAATATGCACATGTAACATTCTTCTTTAATGGAGGAGAAGAAAAACAATATCCAGGAGAAGATAGAATATTAGTGCCATCACCAAAGGTTGAAACATATGATATGCAACCAGAGATGAGTGCAAAAGAAGTAACCCAAAAGGTTGTAGAAGCAATTAATTCTAAGAAATATAATTGTATAGTATTAAATTACGCAAATCCAGATATGGTAGGACATACGGGTAGCCTAGAGGCAGCAATAAAAGCTGTAGAAACAATAGATACATGTATAGGACAGGTTATAGAGGCAATAAATAATCAAAATGGAGTACTAGTAATAACCGCAGACCATGGAAATTGCGAGCAAATGATAGACTATAAAACGGGAGAACCTCATACAGCACACACAACAAACCCAGTTCCATTAATTTTGGTTGGAATGGATAATGCAAAATTAAAAGAGGGCAAACTTGCAGACCTTGCACCAACCATGTTAGAAATAATGGGAATTGCAAAACCAAAAGAAATGAGTGGGGAAAGCATAATAATAGAAAAATAAGGAGCAGAAATTATGTTGGTAAACCACAAAATTACGGAAATATATGAGGAAATACGTAACAAACTGTTTTATATGATACCAGAAAAATGGGAAAGCATATATTTGTATGCAACAGTAATTCCAAGGGGAAATAGTGGAGAAACAGGGGAAATGTTTTTTTACTATTTTCCTACAGGAATATTAAAAAAGAACCCGGTAAACGTGTATCAAATACCACAAAGATTTAATATAGAGGAAGAACAATATGTAAAATTGTCAAATGAGCTGTATTATTTGATAAAAGAGTTAAGAAGAGCATACTTAAAATATGAAAAAATTGCATGGAGCAATATAACAATAAGTATCAAAAATGCGAGCTTTTTAGCAACATATAATTGCGAAGATTTGTTAAATTCTAAATATACAGGAGACGACAGGCTTGCAATTTGGCAATATAAATATTTGGAATTTCCTTTAGAAAAGTTTGATAAAGAACAAAGGAACAAAATACAAGAATATATAAAAGAAGAAAAAATGGGATTACATGAGACTAAAACATACGAGGATTCATTTTATAAACCTCATGTACATAACAATATACACTATAACATAGAGAGAAACAACGAAGAGTATATTCAAGAAGAAAAAGAAGAAGAAAAGATAGAAGAAAAAATAGAAGAGGACAAGATTGTTGTTAGAAACCAAATACTAAATATGGAATAATAATTGTCCAACTAGGGAGAAAAATATGGGAAAAATAGATGTTAAAACGCGTAAAGAGATACTTCTTTGCGTTTACAAGGTAATTGTTACTGTGGCTCTACTTCTTGCTATAATATTTATATTAAAGATAGCGCCAAATTATGCCAACAACGATATAACTGACAAAACAAATTTGGTAATTAACAATAGCAATGTTACCAAAAGTCTAAAAAATGACGTAATAGTAGAAGACGGAGTTGTATATTTATCTACAAAAGATATTGCAAACTTTTTTGATGGCGAGATTTTCTACGATAACAAATATGACCAAATCATTACATCATCTGAGACTAAACTTGCTACGCTTAAAATTGACGAAAATAAGGTTACTGTAAATGGTTCTAGCATAGATTTAATTGCATCAGCAAAAAAATATGATGCGGGATTTTATTTGCCATTTTCTGAGATAAGCAAAAGTGTATACAATGTGGAAACTACATACATAGAAAGCACAGATACGGTTGTTTTGGTTTCTTTAGATAGAGAGCTAGTATATGCAAATAGTAGCAAAAACAATTCTGTTAAATGGAAAGCAACAACTCTTTCCAGAACGATAGATAAAATAAGCAAGGGAGATACTGTAACAGTTGTTAGTCAAGATACAAAAGATGGCTGGACAAAAATTACAACTGCAAATGGAAAAACAGGATATGTAAAGACGAAAACTCTTGCAAATATAAAAACAGTAAGAGACAATTTGGTGCTTGAGAGCCAAATTGAGGGAAATATAAGCATGGTTTGGGATTACTTCTCTGAATATGTATCTGCTCCACAAAGAACAGGTAGCATAGAGGGAGTAAATGTCGTTTCGCCAACATTTTTTACATTAGTAAAACTTGGCAAAGGAGAGATTAATGAAAATGTTGGAACTGAAGGCTTAAACTATATAAATTGGGCTCATAATAATGGTTACAAAGTGTGGGCTTCGGTATCAAACAATTCCTATAAAGATACAACATCGGAAATATTAAATGATTACAATCTGAGAGCAAACTTAATAGAAAACATAGTAAATGTAGCTGTAAATTACAATTTAGATGGTATAAATTTGGATTTTGAAAATATATATGAATCAGACAAAGACATGTTTACTAGGCTGGTAATAGAACTTGCACCTCGCTTAAAAGAGCTTGGAAAAGTATTATCAGTAGATGTAACTGCGCCAGATGGCTCGCCTGACTGGTCTTTATGCTACGACAGAAATATAATAGCAAAAGCTGCTGACTATATTGTATTTATGGCATATGATCAAAATGGCTCTTCTGAGGTGGGAACTACTGCTGGATGTGATTGGGTAGAGGTAAATATAAAGAAATTCCTAGGGCAAGAGGGAGTAGACGCATCTAAAATAATACTGGGAATACCTTTCTACACACGAATTTGGACAGTAACAGAGGAGAAGTCGGAAAGTCAAGTAGTAAACATGAGGGATATATATAGCAACATACCGCAAAGTGCGTCATTAGAGTGGAACGATTCTCTAAAACAGAACTATGCAGAATTTGAGAGAAATGGAAAAACCTATAAAATATGGATTGAAGACACAGAGTCTATTAAATACAAATTAGAATTAGTAAACACATATAATTTGGCAGGTGCTGCATATTGGGAAAAAGACAGAGAAACAGATGATGTATGGGGGTTAATATCAGAAATGCTAGATATATAAGGAGAGAATAATAACCTATGCAAAATGAAATTGTTTACTTTAAAATATGTGACAATATACATGAATATAAAAAAATAAAACAAAATTATTCTCCCTCCAGCAATATTATAAAAAAGACTGGAAAAGTAGTAGATAAAATAGAATGGCTTTGCTATATTTTTAAGGCGAAATGCAATAAAATAGACAGGTTAATTATAAATAACAAACAAACATATATAATATATAAAATTAATCAAAAGAATGAAGATAATTTGAGGCTATTAAAAAAGGTAAATCGTAAAATAAAAAAGATAATAGGTGAAGGCACAAGTATAAACAAAAACATTCAAATAGTATTATCAAAATCAATTAAGAAATTAGCTGAAAAGATGGGAAATAAGGGCAAAATTAGATATATAAATAACATTATTGAAAACTGTAAAAATTCTAAAGAGCTGTATAAAAATTACATAGTAGAAATAATAAATAGTGTTATAAAATTAAGGAAGGAAATTCCAGAGGAGCAGAACATATATATACTTGCCCAAAAAAATGAAATTCAATATACAAGAAAAATAATGAGTATTATATCAAAATACAAAACTACGAATATAGTAACCAAAAATGTCGCTGATTTTGCACGATTAGAGAAAAGCTTAGATGACTTTGATGACATGATTACCATATTAAACAATAAAAGGAAAAGTTTAGCAAAAGCAAAATACATAATTAATTTGGATTTTTCCAAAGATGATGTTGTGCAATACAATATTTATAGAACTGCCATTATATTTAATTTATCGCCATATAAACTTGAAAATATTAACGGATTTGATGGCAATATAATAAATAATGTACAAATAAATGACGAAGAAGAAACAGAATATTGTGTGCAAGATGAATATGTGTGTGGAGCACAAGATATACACAAGGCTGTTGCAAATAAAATAGAAGAGTATAAGTTTTGCCTAAAGGGAAACAACGGAGACATAGCTTCCCTACAAGAAACAATTATTTCGTAAGCTTAAGGGCAAAATTAAAAAAATGCTTGATTTTACTTGTTTTATTTGATATAATAGTAAATGTTAAAAAATACGCACACAAATTTAGTTTAAAGGAAGTGCTTTCATAAATTTTTTATATGAAAGTTCTTTTAAATGTTTGACAATTTGTGGAGGGTAAAACTAAAAGGAGGAACAAAACTATGGCAGTAGTTGCAATGAAACAATTACTAGAAGCAGGTGTTCATTTTGGACATCAAACAAGAAGATGGGATCCTAAAATGGCTGAATACATATTTCAAG
>CAZXVQ010000068.1:0-5093 GCA_964644295.1 uncultured Clostridium sp. | reverse complement strand
GTATAGAAGATAGAGTTGAAAAGCTTGTAAGCAAGCCAATAAATGACTTAGGCTACAGAATATATGATGTTATGTATGTAAAAGAAGGCAAAGATAACTATTTAAGAATTTTTATAGATAATGATAAAGGTATTAGCCTAGATGATTGCGAAACTGTAAATAATGCAATTACAGATATGTTAGACGAAGCAAATATAATAAAAAATCAATATTTTTTAGAGATATCTTCACCAGGCATAGAAAGACATATTAGAAAAAGCAAGCACTTAGAAGAAAGCCTTGGCAAAGAAATTTATGTAAAATTATTTAAGGCTATAGACAAGAAAAAAGAATTTACTGGAGTTTTAAATAGATATAACAAAGAAGAAATAATATTATCTGTGGAAAATAAAGAACTTACAATTCCAAGAGATAACATAAGCCTAGCAAGAATAAGCTTTAATTGGAATAATTAAAAATTTAAGGTAAAATTATTAATAATATAAATAAGGAAGGAATGATTTGCAAAAATGAAGAAAAATGTAAAAAAAGTAGAGAACAAAGGAATAGATAGTACAGAACTTATACTAGCGCTAAATGAATTAGAAAAAGAAAAAGGTATAAAAAAAGAGTATGTGTTAGAATCAATAGAAGCCGCACTAGTTACAGCATATAAAAGAAATTTTGATGTAAATACAGAAAATGTAAAAATCACGATGAATCCAGAAACGGGAGAAACCCATGTATATGAGGAATTAGAGGTAGTAGAGACTGTTGAAAATGACAAAACTCAAATTTCGGAAGAAGATGCCAAGAAAATAGATATAAAGTTTAACGTGGGAGATGTTGTTCATAAAGAATTAATGCCAAAGAATTTTGGAAGAATTGCAGCACAAACAGCAAAACAAGTTATAGTACAAAGAATAAGAGAAGCAGCTAGAGATGTTGTATTTAATGAATTTACCGAGAAAAAAGGCGAAATTGTTTCTGGTATAGTTCAAAAAGTAGACAAAAATATAATAGTTTTAGATTTAGGAAAAATAGAAGGTATAATGCCACTAAAAGAACAAATACCTTCAGAAAATTACTATGTAAATCAAAAATTAAGAGCATGTGTTGCAAATGTAGAAAAGGGTGCAAAAGGTTCAACACAAATAATAGTTTCGCGAGCTAACAACGAGTTTTTGAAAAAATTATTTGAACTAGAAATTCCAGAAATATATGAAGGATTAATAGAAATAAAAAGCGTGTCTAGAGATCCTGGCAAAAGATGCAAAGTTGCTGTATATTCTAGAAACGAAAACATAGACCCAGTTGGTTCATGTGTTGGACAAAAGGGAATACGTATTCAAAATATAATTAATGAATTATGTGGAGAAAAAATTGATGTAATAGAATGGAACGAAGAGCCATCTATATATATTGCAGAAGCATTACTTCCAGCACAGGTTATGGCAGTAGACATAAAAGAAGAGGAAAAATTTGCACAGGTAATAGTTCCAGATAATCAATTATCTTTAGCAATAGGTAAAGCAGGGCAAAATGCTCGTTTGGCAGCTAAATTAACTAATTGGAAAATAGATATTAAGAGTGAATCTCAATTTAGAGAAATGTTGCAAAAAATGCAGGAAGAAGCAAACAGCAATGAAAATAAAGCAGAAGAACCACAGGAAGTTGTAGCTGAAGTAAATGAAGAAACTCTTGAAGAGATAGCAACTGACGAAAACGAAGAAAAACCGGAAGAGACTACAAAAAAGAAAAGAACATCAAAAGCAAAAAAAGCAGAAGAAACGGAAGAAACAAGTAAAGAGGCAGAACAACCCAAAAAGACTAGAAAATCTAAAAATAAACTAGAAAACGAAGATACGGAAAATGATGAGACTGAAAAACCAAAAAAGACTAGAAATACTAAGAAAAAAGAAGAAGTAACAGAAGAAGAAGAAAAGCCAAAAGCAAAAAGAACAAGAAAAACAACCAAGAAGGAAGTGGAATAATTTGAAAAGGATACCACAAAGAACCTGCTTAGGCTGCATGGAAAACAAGGCAAAATGCGACCTACTTAGAATAGTAATGCAAAAAGATGGCAAAATATTTATAGATAAAACAGGAAAAGCAGATGGCAGAGGCGCATATATATGTAATAATGTAGAATGTTTGGAAAAAGCCATAAAAGCAAAGAGATTAGAAAAGTCTTTTGAGACAAAAATAGATACTAAAATTTACGAAGATTTGAGAGGTGTAATTATTGGTAAATAAAGAGGATGGAAAGGAAAGAAATAAAATAACAGGGGGTGTAATTATTGGGTAAATTAAAAATACATGAAATCGCAAAAGAATTAGGGTTAACGAGCAAAGAAGTTTTAGAAAAAGCAAAGGCATTAGGAATAGAGGTCTCTAGTCATTTAAGCAATGTAGATGAAAAACAGGCAAATGACATAAAGAAGGCATTTTCTAGCTCAAGCAAAAAGGAAGCAAAAACTGCAAACGATAATAAATCGGAAACAGCCACTAAAAAAACGGACAAAAAGAATAATAAAGAAGCAAAAAAAGATGCTCCAGTAATTATTAGAAGAGAAGTTATATTGAGCGATGACGAAGATGAATTAAAAAAAGAGACGGAAAAGAAGAGCCAGGCACGTAAAGATGTTGGATTTGTTGATAGAAAAAATAATAACAATTATAATATTGTTTATAGGAATAAGCCTAATAAGCCACTTACTGTAAATGAATTATTTGGACTTGGCAAAAAAGAAGAAAAGCCTAAAATAGAAGAAAAGAAGCCAGAACCAAAACAGGTAGAAACAAAACAAGAAGAAAAACAGACTGTAAACAAAACAGTTGTAAAGCAAAATGCCCAAGAAAGCGAAGTAAAAATAGAAAAACCAGCTGTTGAGCCTGTAAGAAAAGAAGAACATCAAAGACCAATGCAAGACACAAGAAATAATGAATTTAGGGCTAAACCATATCAACAAAAAAGCAACAATTACAGCAATAATGGCTTTAACAGAAACCAAAGTGGCAACCAACAAAGAGATGGATTTAGGCAAAATAATAGAGCAAATAACTTTAACAGAAATAATCACGACAATAACGCATATCGTGATAACAACAGTGGTTATCGCTACAATAATGCCAATAACAGAAATAATTTTAATAAAAACAATTCGACTGGTAACAATAATAGAAGAACACGCCCATTAGATGATAAAAGATTAGACAAGAAAATTAATGATATATTAGAAACCGAGATAGTAGAAAAAGAAAATCAAAGAGATTATTCTACTAGAGCAAGTTTTAAAGCAAAGAACAATAAATATGATGAGGCAAGGCAGCAAACAAGAAATAGTAAGTCTAGAAGATTTAATGGCGAAGATGAATATGATGAAGGAAAATTAAAAAATCTAAAACAAGTAGACAGATTATCTAATATGTTTGGCGACCAAGAAGGCGGAATGCTTGATTATTACGACTTATCTACAGAGCGTGGTAAAAAAGGCAAACGTAAAAACCCAAAAAATGCAGAAGCAAGAACTAAGCAAAAAATATTTAAATTAACAGAAATTACAATCCCAGAGAACATAAGTGTTAAGGATTTAGCAACAGAGCTAAAGAAAACAAGTGGGGAAGTAATTAAAAAATTATTAGAGCTTGGAATAATGGCAACTATAAATCAAGAATTAGATTTTGATACTGCTTTCTTAATAGCCGAAGAATTTGGAGTAAACGCTACAAAGAAAGAGGAAGTAAAAGAAGAGGATATTTTATTTGATGAGTCTGAAGATAAGGAAGAAGACTTAGTTCAAAGACCTCCAGTAGTTGTAGTAATGGGGCACGTAGACCATGGTAAAACTTCTCTTTTAGACGCAATTAGAAAAACAAATGTAATAGAAGGAGAGGCAGGAGGAATTACTCAGCATATAGGTGCATATAAGGTATCTATTAATGATAGAGAAATTACATTCCTAGACACTCCAGGTCACGAAGCTTTTACAAGCATGCGTGCAAGAGGAGCTCAAATTACAGATGTTGCAATATTAGTAGTAGCAGCAGATGATGGAGTTATGCCACAGACAATAGAGGCAATAAACCATGCAAAATCTGCAGGAATTCCAATTGTTGTTGCAATAAATAAAATAGACCTACCAGGAGCAAATCCAGAAAAAGTAAAACAAGAATTAATGAAATATGAATTAATTCCAGAAGAATGGGGCGGGGATACAATATTTGTTGAAATTTCTGCTAAAAAGAAAATTAACATAGACAAACTACTAGAAATGGTATTACTTGTAACAGATGTAAAAGACTTAAAAGTAAATCCTAAGAAACAAGCAAAGGGTGTAGTAATAGAGGCAAGACTAGACAAGTCAAAAGGCCCTATTGCATCTGTGCTAGTACAAAGAGGAACTTTAGATGAGGGAGACACAATTGTTGTTGGTACATCCATAGGTAGAATAAGAGCCATGAAAGATGACAAGGGTAAAAGTGTTAAAGAAGCAGGACCTTCTACTCCTGTAGAAATAATGGGACTTACAAAAGTACCAGAGGCTGGCGAAATATTCTATGAAGTAAAAGATGAAAAAATGGCAAAACATTTAATAGAAAGAAGAGAAAGACAAAACAGAGAAGCTGCAATGAATGCGTACAATAAAGTTACCCTTAATAATTTATTTGAGCAGATGGAACATGCAGAATTGAAGCAATTAAATATAATAGTAAAAGCTGATGTTCAAGGAACTGCAGAAGCATTAAAACAGTCATTAGAAAAATTATCTGATGATGAAGTAGAAGTAAAAGTAATACATTCAAATGCAGGAGCAATAAACGAATCTGATGTAAACCTTGCAAAAGCAGCAAAAGCAATAATAATTGGATTTAATGTAAGACCAAACACAATTGCTAAATCTCAAGCAGAAAAACAAGGAGTAGAAATTAAGCTATATTCTGTAATATATCAAGCATTGGAAGATGTAGAAGCTGCAATGAATGGACTTCTAGACCCAATATATGAAGAAAAAGTTATTGGTAATGTAGAGGTAAGACAAATATTTAAAGTATCTAGTGTTGGAACAATTGCAGGTGGATATGTAAAAGAAGGTAAAGTAGAAAGAAATGCA
>CAZXVQ010000067.1:0-5129 GCA_964644295.1 uncultured Clostridium sp. | reverse complement strand
AGAAGAAAATTTATTAAAAAAGTATTTACAATAAGTAAATAAAATGATATATATATAAATAGTATCAAAAGTATACAAAACATTTCTGGTGATTATGACTTGAGAGGAAATACCTGTTCCCATTCCGAACACAGAAGTCAAGCTTTCAGGTGCCGACAATACTAGCGAGTTACCTTGCTTGGAAGATAGGTTGTCGCCAGAGTTTATATATTCCTCGTTAGCTCAGTCGGTAGAGCGCTCGGCTGTGGAGCAAATCGAAAGATTGAAAAGTTAGCAGCTCTATAAGGAAACTTATAGATGTACAAAGGTGGCTAATTCGGTGAAACTCTTAACAGGTAATGCTGAAGACAATACCGAGCAAGGCGAAAGCTATGTGTAGAGACTTTACACCACCTACCTAAATCGCAAGACATGGTAAAGATAAAGTCCAGACTACAAATTATAATTATTATAATGTTAATGAAAATTAATGTAGTGCAGTAACCGATAGGTCGTCCGTTCAAGTCGGACACGAGGAGCCAAAATAACAAGTCTGAGAAATCTTACTTGTTATTTTTTTGCTTTTCGACTTATTTCGACACAAAAATTGATTAATTTAATGTATAATTGTATTTAATCTATTGAATTATTATAGTGTGGAAGGAAGTCCTTAAGTGAAAAAAATATGTGAGATATGCGCAAAAGAATTTGAAACAAAAAGTTCAACAAGAATTTATTGCTATAAATGCAGTGGAGATTCTACAAGAAGTGATAATGATACAAGAAAACACCAGAAAACAATTTTAAGAAGAAACATGAAATTATATGCAATTAAATTGTTAGGAGAAAAATGTTCTATATGTGGTTATAACAAATGTGTAGATGCATTAGAATTTCATCATAAAAATCCAGAAGAAAAAGAATTTAAATTGGGTTCAGGCAATACTATGTCATGGCAGGAATACAAGGCAGAAGCGTTAAAATGTATTTTAGTATGTTCAAACTGCCATAAGGAAATTCACAGTAAATTAGGTTATAATAAGTCTAAAAAAATTTCATAAATAGTTGATTCATATCATTGACATACATACAATATCAGCCAAAAAACGATTACAAACATATTGACATAATTTAAAAAACGTTGTAAAATAATGAACATCGATTATAGAGAGATACTGTAACATTTTAGCACAAAAGTCAAACTCTATTTTATAGGATTATATGATTTGCACAATCAGATAAGGCACTATAAAACAAGTAAATGACCTGCAACGCATGTGAAGAAAAATCATATAATGCCAAATATAAAGATTTATAAATCTTTGTATTTGGTATTTTTGGGGTTGGCAAAAATTATAAAACAATATTTCATAGGACAAAATTTTAGAAAAGGAGGTAAATATAAAAATATTCTAGATTTTAACGAAAAAGACAAACTCTATTTAAGGTGTTTAAAATAGAGAGGAAACACAGAGAAATGAAATTTAAGAGGGGAAAGGAGCAGTGGTAACAGTGATAGAGTTAGAACACATTACAAAAACCTACAAGGTGGCAAAAAGAAATGCTGGATTAAAAAATGCACTTAAGAATTATTTTAGAAGAGAATACACAGAAATTAAAGCTTTAGATGATATTTCTTTTAAGATAAACGAAGGAGAAATGGTTCGGTTATATTGGACCAAATGGCGCACGGAAAGTCTACTACAATTAAAATTATGTGTGGAATATTAACACCAGATTCTGGAATGTGTACTATTAATGGTATGGTTCCATACAAAAATAGAAAAGAATATGTAAAAGATATAGGAGTTGTATTTGGCAATAGATCTGCGCTATGGTGGGATGTTCCGGTCGAAGATTCCTTTGAACTTTTAAAAGACATATATGACATTTCAAATGAGAAGTATCAAGCCCAAAAGAAAATGCTAACAGAGATGTTAAATATTAAGGAAATTATTAAAACTCCCACAAGACAGCTAAGCCTAGGGCAAAGAATGAGATGCGAAATTGCAGCCGCATTTTTGCATGACCCGAAAATTGTATTTTTGGATGAGCCAACAATCGGACTTGATAGCACATCAAAAATTGCTGTTAGAGAATTTATTAAGAAAATAAATAAAGAAAAGAACACAACAATAATCCTTACAACGCACGATACAGGAGATATTGAGGCACTTACAAAAAGAATTATTTTAATTGGAAAGGGCAAGCTTCTTTTGGAGGGGAGCTTAAGTAATTTAAGCAAAAGATATAGTAAGAAAATTTTAAATGTAAAATATAAAGGAAAAATTTGTGAGCTTCCTCTAGGAATGACGGTGCTGGAGCAAAACGAGATAGAAGCAAAAATTGAAATAGACGAAAGTAAAATAAAACTAGCTGATTCAATCGTGTTTTTAAGTAGCTCAATAGAAGTGCAAGACTTGGAAGTTAAAAATACTGCAATAGATGATGTTGTAGCAAACTTATATAAAGAGTATCAAATTTAAGAGTTTATAAAATTTACATAGAGAGGAGATTTTTGTATGAGAAGGCTTAACGAAGAATGCAAAAGTACGGATTTAACTTTACATAAAAAACAAAATAATTTAATGAAAAAAATTAAAATATACATGTCATATTTCAAAATAAGATTTTTAAATGAAATTCAGTACAGAACGGCAGCTATTGCAGGAGTAGCAACGCAGTTTGCCTGGGGAGCACTATATATTATGTTATATACTGCTTTTCTAAAAGACGGAACAGCAAGCAGTTATACCATTTCGCAAATGAGCACATATATATGGCTGCACCAAGGATTTTTTTCATTGTTTAATTTATGGTCACTAGATACCGACACATTAGAACAATGCAGAACTGGAGATGTAGCAATGGAGCTTGTAAAGCCAGTTGGACTATATTCAATCTGGCATGCAAAAACATTAGGAAAAAAGGTTGCAATGGCTTTTTTAAGAATAATTCCAATATTAATTATTTGCAGTTTGCCTTTTTTAGGAGAGTTTAGACTAATGGCACCTGTAAGCTCGGTGGCACTTATTATGTCCATAATTACCCTAATACTATCTATTGGGATTATGATGTCGTACGTATTAGTAATGTTAGTATTAATTATGATGGTTACTGCTGAGCAAGGGATAAGAACTGTATTTTATTTGGTATTAGATTTCTGTTCCGGCTCGCTAATTCCAATTCCATTTATGCCAGAGTCGGTAATACAAATATTAAAATTTACTCCTTTTTACTACATGGAAAATGTATCTTATAACATATATAATGGCTACATATCGGGCTCGCAAGAGATAATATCAATAGTGCTATTACAGATATTTTGGCTTGTTGCACTCACCGTTATTGGAAAGGTAATGTTAAACAAGCAACTTAATAAAATTGTTGTGCAGGGCGGCTAAGCTAAAAACTTGCACAATGCAGATTGGTTCAAGTTTTACAAGAAAGGAAAATGATGCAAATATGAAATTATATTTAAAATATCTATCAATGCACATAAAATCAGAATTAGAATATAAAAAAGCATTTATTATATCATTTATAGCAAGAACTGCAACCTCACTTTTTTCGCTACTGTCGGTTGTATTTCTATTTGACAAATTTGGGAGTGTTGATGGATACACATTCGAAAATGTTTTAATATGTTTTTCACTATCTTTTTTTGGGTATGCCACAGCAGAGTGCTTCTTTAGAGGATTTGACCATTTTGATAGAATAATAAGCAATGGAGAATTCGACAGGATATTGGTAAGGCCTCAAAATTTGCTTTTGCAGGTAATGGGAAGCAAAATAGATTTTCAACGAATAGGAAGATCACTAATGGCACTTGTAATATTAATTATAGTGCTCGCAAAACAGCCGGAACTACTAAGACCAGACAGATTATTAACACTTATACTTATGTTTTTGGGAACATTTGTAATATATTCCGGTTTATTTATACTAAAAGCAGGAGTTACATTTTTTACGATACAAGGACTAGAAATAATGAACATATTTACAGATGGAGCAAGAGATTTATCACAATATCCTCTAAGCATATATAAAAAGTGGGTTCAAGTATTTTTTACCTACATATTGCCAATTGCACTTGTAAACTACTATCCATTGCTGTATATAATAGGAAAAAGTGACAACAAAATTTTTATCACATTCCCAATAATATCAATGTTATTCGTAATTCCATGCTACATAGTATGGAGAATAGGAGTAAAAAAATATAAATCAACTGGTTCGTAATTAATGTAATATATAAAATTTAAGTGAATATAAATTGAAGTAGGAAGGTCAAAAAAATATTGGCCTTCCTACAAAAATATAAAGAAGGATAACCATGGATATTATAGAGGTAATATTAATTAGCATAGGACTTGCAATGGATGCCTTTGCGGTGGCTATATGCAAAGGTTTATCAATGAGAAAAATTAACTACCCAAAAGCAATAATTATAGGATTATATTTTGGAACATTTCAAGCAGTAATGCCAGTTTTGGGATATTTTTTAGGATCAACATTTGGCGATTTAATTACGTGTGTTGACCACTGGGTAGCATTTGCACTTTTGACTTCGATTGGTGTAAACATGATAAAAGAGGGATTAAGCAAAGACACCAAAGCTGTAAATGACAAAACTGATGTAAAAACCATGATTCCTTTAGCAGTAGCTACAAGCATAGATGCACTGGCGGTTGGTATTACATTTGCTTGTCTAAAAGTAGAAATTGTTTTGCCAGCTATTTTAATTGGAATAATAACATTTACTATATCTGTACTGGGTGTAAAAATAGGGAATAAGTTTGGAAACAAATATCAGAATAAGGCACAAATTGCTGGAGGAATTATTTTGATTTTGCTGGCAATTAAGACATTAATCGAGCATTTGTGTAAATTGCCAAAATAAAGCCACCAGTTAATGAGCCACTGTATTTTTACTGGCAAATACAGTGACAATCTGAAATTTGTATATTATTAAAATTCAATTCTGTAATACATTAACTTATAAAAATATTTTAAAGATTAAACGAAATAAAAAAGAATTAAAAGGAAAAATATAAAAATCACAAGAAGTCTTTATAGCTGCCAATTTTATGCAACTTTTATTCCTGTATTTTTTACTTCTACTACAAAAGGTGTTTCATCATTTTCAT
>CAZXVQ010000066.1:0-5165 GCA_964644295.1 uncultured Clostridium sp. | reverse complement strand
TACTACAATGACTGTTAAATTACCTTTAGAAAAAGACATAGACAAAATTTTAATAAAATAAGTATATATTATGTTAGAACGAAAAATAAATAGAACTAAAAGAACAATTTTTTATATAAAGTAAAAGAGGTAGAAATGAATAGATTTTATAAATTTTGTAGAGGCTTATTTAACCTTGTATTTGTAAAGATTTGTAATGCACAAATTATAGATAGTGATAATATTCCAAGAGATGGACCAATTATTTTTGCAGGTAATCACAGAACATTGTTTGATCCTTGTCTAGTCTTTGTTTCGACCGACAGAGAAGTTAATTTCTTAGTAAAGAAATCATGTGTAAATAATAAATTTATTGGTTGGGCATTTAGAAAATTAGGTAGCATATCTGTAGATAAGGAAAATGTAAATATATCTGGTGTAAGAAAAGCAATGGATATACTAAACAAAAACGGAGCAATTGGAATATTTCCAGAGGGCACAAGGAACAAAACAGACAAGCAACTTTTACAATTCAAAACTGGTGCGGTTTCACTAGCAAAGTGCACAGGTGCATACATAATCCCTTTTGGTAGAACGGGAGAATTTAAAATTGGAAGTAAAGATTTAAAAATAAAATTTGGGAAACCATTTAAAGTAGAAAATTTGGAAATAAATGAAGCAAATAAATTATTAAAAGAAAAAATAACCGAACTAATAAACGATAATAAAAATGTAGAAATAAGAGGTGTATCAGATGAAAAAATATATAGTAATATTCAATCCACTGGCAAATAACAAAAAAGGAGAAGAAGGAGCAAAAGCTTTAAATGAAATTTTAAATGATGATGAACTAGACTTCTATGATATTACTCAGATAGAAGATTATAATAATTTTTTTAATGAAATTGTAAAAGGTAATGAATTAATAATTTGTGGTGGAGATGGAACAATAAATAGATTTGTTAATAATGTAGATGAAAAACTAATAAAAAGTATTAATCTATATTATTTTGCAACTGGAACAGGAAATGATCTTTTTAATGATATAAAAGATAATGAAAAATCGCAAAATGGTATATATCTACTAAATAAATATATTACTGATTTACCTACTGTTGAAGTTAATGGAAACAAATATAAATTTATTAATGGAATAGGATATGGAATTGATGGATATTGTTGTGAAGTAGGAGATAAGCTAAGAGAACGAACAACTCAAAAAATAAATTATACGTCCATAGCTATCAAAGGCTTATTATTTCATTATAAACCTACAAATGCAAAAGTTAATATAGATGGAAAAAAGTATGAATTTAATAAAGTTTGGATTGCTCCAACAATGAATGGTAGATTTTATGGTGGAGGTATGATGTCTGCTCCCACACAAGATAGGTTAAATAAAGATAGAGAAGTATCTTTTGTAGTTATGAGTGGAAAGGGCAGATTAAAAACTCTAACAATGTTTCCTTCAATATTTAAAGGAGAACACTTAAAATATGATTCAGTTAAACTTATTAAAGGAAAAGAAGTTACAGTTGAATTTGATAGACCTGTTGCATTGCAAATAGATGGAGAAACTATATTGAATGTAACAAAATATAAAGTAACATCAAGTGCTAAAATCAAAAATTGAAGAAAAAGAAAATTATGATATAAAAAATGCGAATAGTAAATTATGGAGGAAAATAAATGGACAAAAGATTGTATGAAGAAAGTATAATATTAATAGGACCTTCCGGAGCTGGGAAATCAACAGTTGCTGAAGAACTTCGCAAAATAACCAATATGCCAAGATTATGTTTAGATAACGTTGCAGACAAAGCAAGAAATACAGGATTTATGGGCAAATTTAAAAGCCCTGAGGATTTTAACTGCTATATGATTTCAGAAGTATTAAAAAAAGCAAAAAGTGATAATTTATATGGAATTGTAGATTTTGGCGCTGGACATTCTGTATATGATGATAAAGAAATATTTGAAAGAGTTAAAGCAATGTTAAAACCTTTTAAAAATATTGTTTTATTGCTTCCAGATAAGGATAAAGAACAGGCTTTAAAAACAATGAAAAATAGGTCAGAAAATAACACAGAAGATAATGAAAAATTTTTTGAAAGTCCATGTAATAAAGAATTAGCCACCATGATTATATATGAATATAATAAACAACCAATAGAAATTGCAAAAGAAATCATATCACGTATTAAAGAAAGACAAGAACCACAAGAAATCTATTAACCAAATGAGAACTTCTTTCATATTATAGAATAATAATGGAAGGAGTTTTTGCTATGGATTATGAGTTAATGATGAACGGAAATGTTAAAATTGGTCAATTAGCACCGGAGTTTGAGGCGCTTTCTACAATGGGAGAAATATCGCTAAGTAAATATAAAGGAAAATGGGTTGTATTATTTTCGCACCCCGGCGACTTTACGCCCGTATGTACAACGGAAATTATAGCTTTTAGCAAGGCAAATACATATTTTGAAAAGTTAAACACATGCCTAATAGGCTTAAGTGTTGACAGCAATCCTTCACACCTAGCCTGGTTATACGATATATATTGCAGAACAGGCGTTAGAGTCCCGTTTCCAATAATAGCAGATAGGAACGGAAGTGTTGCAAGAAAATATGGTATGATTTCCAATGATGTAAGCACAACGGAAACTGTAAGAAATGTATTTATAATTGATGATAAAGGAATAGTAAGACTTATTCTGGTATATCCAATGAATGTAGGCAGATCTATTCCGGAAATTTTAAGAGTATTGATGGCACTTCAAATGTCGGATAAAAATAAACTTTCTATGCCGGCAAATTGGATGCCTTGCCAACCAGGAATTCTAGCAGCACCGCAAACTTTTGGAGAGTTAGAAACCCGTAATCAAGAAATATGTAAGGAACAAAATGGAATGAGTTGGTATTTGTCTTTTAAAAATTTAAAAGAATGTAAAGAAATTAGTCAAACAACAAGTAGCACAAATAGGTTGGATAGTGGAAAAAATTTTAGTAAAAATTAAAAGAGATTGTATACGAAAAAATAAAATGGATAAAATAATTAAAGAAAATCTTAGAAGGTACTTAAGAAACTAAAATTAATTAGTGCCTTACTAACGAAGAAGGAAAGGAATGGAATTTTACAATGAAGCAAACCAACAAACAAAATCAAACAATAAATTGCACGGTAACATCATGCAAATATAATAATGAACAAAGACAATTGTGTGAGCTGGAGCATATAATAGTTACACCAGTGCAAGGTTGCCAAACTGAACAGCCGGATGAATCTATGTGTTCTAGTTACAAAAACGAAAAGGATTACTAGTATTTTTGCTAAATTACAGTTTGAAAGTGCGATTATGTACAAATAAACTGTAATTTTTTTATTGTGTTTGCATCAAGATAGTACTTTAAATATCAAAATAAATAAAAAAATTTAAATATGCGACAAGTTTCGACAAAATTTGCTATTGATTTGTGGTAATATACATACAAGGAGTTGATGTAGTATGAATAATAATACTTTAAAAAGACTAAAAAGCACAGCAAAACTAGAAACATTAATTGCCGAGGGAGCTGACTATGACAAAATATTAAAGCAAAGTCAGCAAATAGATAAATATATCATTGAAGAAATGATGAGGATAAACGATAAAGACAAAAGCTAGTAAGAAGTAAAAATGCCAAAAGACTGCCCTTTTGGCATTTTTAAGTACGCTTTAAAGAAAGTTTTTTTAAGTGCCATATATACGATTTTTTTTGCAAATGTGGCAATATATGTATTGACTTTATAAATTAATAGAATTAAAATTACTCTATAAGTATAAAATATATACATAGAGGAGGAATTTATAATGCCATTAGTAACAACCAAGGAAATGTTTGAAAAATCTATGAAGGAGCATTTTGCAGTAGGTGCTTTTAATGTAAATAATATGGAAATAATACAAGGAATAGTTGACGCTGCTGCAGAGGAGAATTCGCCGGTAATATTGCAGGCGTCTTCAAGTGCAATTAAATATGCTAGAGTAGGTTACCTAAAGAAAATGATTGAAGCAGCTCTAGAAGAGCACAACATACCAATTGCGTTACATTTAGACCATGGACCTGATTTTGAAACTTGCAAAATGTGTGTAGACAATGGTTTTACATCTGTAATGTTTGACGGTTCAAAATACGACTTTGAAGAAAATGTTAGACTAACCAAAGAAGTTGTGGATTATGCACACAGCCATGGAGTAGTTGTTGAGGCAGAACTTGGCAAATTAGCTGGAATTGAAGATGATGTTAATGTTGCCTTAGGCGATGCCATGTACACAGATCCTGAGCAAGCAAGAGAGTTTGTTCAAAGAACGGGCTGCGATTCTTTAGCAATAGCAATTGGAACAAGCCATGGAGCATACAAGTTTAAAGGGGAGGCAAAGCTTAGATTTGACATTTTGGCAAAGGTTAAAGAGTTAATTCCAAGCACTCCAATTGTTTTGCACGGCGCTTCTACAGTAATACCAGAATTGGTTGATATGTGTAACAAATATGGAGGAGATATACCAGGTGCAAAAGGTGTGCCAGATGAAATGCTACATCAAGCAAGTTTGTGCGGAGTTTCAAAGATAAATGTTGATACAGATTTAAGACTTGCTATGACGGCAGAAATTAGAAAAGTATTTACAGAGGAGCCAGCTGTATTTGACCCTCGTAAATATTTGCAACCTGCAAGAGAGCAAATAAAAGCAACAGTACAACATAAAATAAGAGATGTGTTTGGCTCAAGCAATAAAGCGTAAAATAAAAATAGGAGATAACAAGTTGAATTTGCTATCTCCATTTTATTTATCTTAAAAATTTTGCACAAGATTAATCATTCATATGCTTTTGAATATACATTTGGGAATCTTTTTTCTTTAAATCTTCTCGCTTATCATACAATTTTTTCCCTTTTCCAATCCCAAGTTCCACTTTTACAATACTATTCTTAAAATATAGGGAGATAGGAACTAAGGTGTAACCTTTTTGCTTAATTAGCCCTTCCAATTTATATATTTCTTTTTTGTTTAAAAGTAATTTTCTATTTCTTAAAGGGTCTTTATTAAAGATATTTCCTTGCTCATATGGGCTTATGTGCATAGAATATATGTAAGCTTCTCCGTTTTGAATTCCAGCATAGCTATCTTTTAAATTTACTTTTC
>CAZXVQ010000065.1:0-5194 GCA_964644295.1 uncultured Clostridium sp. | reverse complement strand
TCAACCGCAGGATTTTAAGTCCTGTGCGTCTACCAGTTCCGCCACATCTGCATATAATAATTCTTAACTGGTTAACAAAACATATTTTACTACAAAACAATAAGAAATGTCAATACATAAAATAAAAAAACCCCAAATATGCCAAAATTTTATGCCGGAGTAAATTTGCAATTTTATGTAAAACATTGTATAATGGTAAATGTAAGCAAAATCCCAAATTTAATTAACGGGAGGTATTAACTAATGGCCAATGAACCCTCAACACTTACGGACGGCATATTCACACTTGCAGAAAGCAACGACCCAAACGTGTTCTACTTCTATCGGAATGATGGAGAGGTTATCGGCGATGTAGGTAGAATTCCAATTGACTTCTACCAGGATTGGATTTGCGTTACAATGTCTAATGGCAAAATGCCAGAAAAAGTTTTTGACTACCCTTGTCTTGAAACATCAGATGACGGCAAGCGTATTAAATTAACTGTTTCTGGAATTGGAGAGCGCAAAGTCCAAGATGAAAAGCCAAAATTATTTAAGGTACTTTTTTCTAAACATTTTAAATGAGCTTTGGCGATTCACAAAATGTGGTACTTTTACATCATGTAAAGGTACCATGTTTTGTTTGCTTAAGTAAAAATCTCTGTATTAATAATCCCGTGTATATAAAAATTTCATAAGAAAATTTGTCGTTTTTTCTTTACTTATGTAATTTCTAATGCTATACTTAGTTTAATAGTTTACAAAAGAGGTGATGATATGTTAGAAACAATTCAAGATAAGAAAGAATACACTGAAGACACTTTAGAAACCAATAATGATGGCGTTACTGCAAACGCTACTAATTTAGATAATGAAAACACTGATAAAGATGAGAAAGATTTTGAATCTAGCATATTTGAGTCTACAGATTCTTCTTCTGAAACCCCAGAAGTAAACTGCTTAGCATTAACAGTAAAAAAGGACTACAATTTAGTTGTAGTAAAAAATATATTTACAAAGAGTGGCAGGCTATCGCTTAAAATTCTTTTAATAACTACTCTGCTACATCTCTTAAATTTGTTATTTTAAAAAGATAGTTGCACATTTATGTTGCGAAATGTGCAACTACTTTTCTTATAAATTGCATTATTTTATCGCCAAATTTAATAACAGATAGTGTATTTCTACTCATTGACCTATTTATTGCTATTAGCCTTTTATTTAATTTTTCGTTTATTTCCTGAATTTTTGCATCTACAGATGTATTTACTCCACGCTCATCTTTTATTTCTATGCCCATAACGCTTTTGTAATTAATAGCTTTTTCTAAATAATAATCTATTTCCTCCACATTTTCTACTTTTGGAATAATTTTATCAAAAAACGTACTAAATATAGTATTTTGCGTATCAATGTAACTACATGCTATTCCCTCTTGTAATATTTTTATTTTAGTTTCATCGGTTTCAGAATTTAATTCGTTGTTCATTTCTACTATTCCGTCAAATCCAGAAATAATTCTTTTTGTATTTCCTTCAAATGTGTTTAAAAGGTATTCTTCGAATTTGCCATTTCCTTTTAATGCTCCATTTACTAAAATGTCTTCTCCCAGCAAATATACAATTTGTTCTATTAGATTTGTAAGAAATGGATAATAACTTGGGCTAATTGTTCTTATGCGTATTCCATATTTTTCTATTGTGCTTAAATTGTTCCCAACGCACCTTGCAGACATATATTGAACTGTTGCCTCGTTAATTCCAAGCCCATAAACATTAAACTCTTCAAAACTGCATAAGCCTATTTTATCTAATTCTCCCTTTTGACTTCTAAAATCTTGAAGGTAATGTATGCATTCATGTATGATTTCTTCGTTAATTTTGCTTAGGTTTACTTCTTCATCAAAATAAATGCTGCTGTTTTCGTATATATAATTTACCTTTGATATTTTTTTAGTAATATTGGCGACATACATATCACAATTTAATAGTTTTATTAAGATGTTGTTATATTCCTCATAAATAACGGGAAATGTTTTTGTTATGGTGTCTGTTACATTGTATGCCAATATTCTTACTGTTTTATCGTCCAGTTTTCTTATATTTTGTATTCCTAGCTTTTCTAGCTTCCTTTGTAAATTCATATCTCTACCTCATTTTTTCTTATTATATTACACTTGTCAACTTGAGGCAACATTTTTTTGTTATTTTTTAAATTTCTCATTTTACGCATATTTTTGAAAAAAGTTATTATACTAATAATATATTAAATTATTATTAATTTGGAGGACATTATGAAAATTTTATATTACATCACGCTTACACTTGTTATAATTGGAGCACTTAACTGGCTATTAATAGGATTATTTAATTTTGACCTAGTTGCTACCATTTTTGGTGCAATGAGCGTATTTACCAGAATAATCTATTCATTAGTTGGTATTGCTGGAATTATATCAATTGGATTATACCCAAAAATTAATGACTAATTTAAAATCGAACGTAACAATTTCTAAATTGCTTAGCAAATAGAAATTATTACGTTCGAATTCTAATATTCTTCTACACTTACCTCTATTTTTTCCTCAAGTGCAAATCTTTTTTCTACCTGTATTTTGCTAACTTGATTATCATCTTTAAATACAAATCCATTCATTGCATCTAATATAGTCTTTGCAATATTGTCCACGTCCGGTTTTTTCGTTGGACTTATTTTATTTTCCAACATTACATTGGTTTTTGCCTTGCTTGTGCTTTTGGGTATTTTTAAATATGCAACTATATTTATGTATATTCTGCCTTGTAGAGCCTCAAAATGTGGATACTTCAGCCTAAAATACTGTTGTATTAACGCCTCGTAGTCTTTTGTTTTGTTAGGTGTATATACACTTCCTGTATACATATTTATTCTTGGTCTTTCTTTTCCAACTATTTCTCCTGGAACCTCAAATTCGTACTTCATTTTCGTTTGCCCCATTCTAAATATTCAAATTATTCTTCTACTTTTTCAAAATCACTTTTGCTTGCTCCACATAGTGGACATGTCCAGTCTTCAGGTAAATCTTCGAACTTTACTCCTTCTGTTTCTTCATCATAAATGTAACCACATAATACGCACTTATACTTACTCATAATCTCACCTCCCATTCTGCTTATTATGTAGTATACTACATAATATTATTTTTTACTATAGATTTTTATTTTTTTATTTTAAATCCGTATTGCTTGGCCCTTCTATACATTTACCATCAAGCGTAAATTTTGAGCCGTGGCAAGGACATTCCCAAATTTTTTCCATATTATTAAAATGTAATTTGCAGCCCAAATGCGGACATGTTGGGGTTATATCGTCTAGTTCTTTCTTAGGAATTTTAAATCTGCTAAGTATTATTGACTTTCCCGCTTCTTTTAGCATATTCCCAACTTCCTGCCTATTTTTTATTGGTTCCATTCTTGTTGATTTAAATATTTGCGCATATTCATTTTCTTTTTTAGTTATTTCATCTGTAATAATATTTGCGGCCACATTTGATGATGTAATTCCCCATTTATTAAATCCTGTTGCTACATACACATTTGACATCATATTAGACAAATTCCCCACATAAGGAAATTTGTCCAAAGTTATGCAGTCCTCTGCTGTCCATTTATAAAGAACTTCTGCCTCTGGGTACATTTTTCTAACAACTGTTTCAAGTCTTGCATATCCATTTATTAATTCCTCAGTTCCTGTTTTGTAATCATATCCAACCGCCAAAAGCAAGTCTCTTGTGCCATCTTTAATTGTTCTAAACGATATTGTTGGAGTTTCCTGACTTATATACATTCCAGAAAATAATTTTCTTTTACAATCTGCAACAATTGCATATGAAGTTGACTGATACATTTTTAAAAAGTAATATCCTGGCACTTTTAAAAAAGGATAACGGGTTGTAACAACTACATAATCCGCAACTATTTTATGATTATTTACATATACCGCATGTTTTCCATCTTCTTCTTTTATATCTGTAACATGTGAATTCTCGTATATTTTTCCATGATTTTTTTCTACTGTGCTGGCTAATCCATAGGCATATTTTACAGGATTAAACTTAGCCTGATTTCTAAATTTTAGTGCACCTGCTATCTCCAACGGTAAATCTACACTTTTTGTAACCTCGCTAAGTCCTTTACAAATTTTATCTACAGCCTTTTGTTCATTTTCTAATTTATACAATTCTGTTTCTTTTTGGGTAAATACATATGAGTCTTCTCTTTCAAAATCGCAACTAATTTTCTCCTTATTTATAATGTTTTCTATATTATTAATTGCCTCTTCATTTGCCTCTATATATTTTTTTGCAAATTTTCTTCCTTGAGAGTCTTCTAAATATTTATAGAATAGTCCATGCTGACTTGTAATTTTTCCAGTATTTGCTCCGCTTGTGCTACTACAAATTCTATTTTTTTCAACAAGAATTACACTGCAATGCTTACTTAAGTAATATGCTGTACTTAAGCCAGCAAGCCCTCCTCCAATTATGCAGACAGTCGCCTTCTCATCTTTTTGCACACATTCAAATTCTTTATAATTCTCAATTTTTTCTCTCCAAAAAGACTTCATAATACACAGGTCCTTTCAAAAGTGGTACTTCTTTTTTACCACTTTTTTCATAATTTATTTTTAATATTTTGCTCTAATATTAATTAATTATACATAAATAAATCACTCCTAACAAAGTTAAGAGTGATTATTTATGGTTTTACATTTGCTATATTACAACTTTAGCAGTCTTTATTGTATTTTCTTTCCTTTTTACAAAGTAGCAGTATAATATTTAGTATTAAAAAAAGTCCTAATACAACAGCTAGAACTATTACAGCAGCAAGTGCAGCAAGTACAGCACTTGCAATTTCTGCACCGATAATTACTCCTATAACTACTGCAAATGCAATGGCAAGTATTGTAGCAGTAAGAATTAAGCAGTTTTTCTTGCCTCTTTTTTTGTTATCATAATAGCAAGTATATTCTTGTGGCTCCATAAAAGTCACCTCCATATAACATACATATTGTAATGTTATACTATATATTATGATTTTTTCTCTTTTTTTGACATAAATTTGCAAATATTTTAATAAAAAAATACATGGAATTTTCTTCCATGTATACATATGAATTCATATTTATTTATTCATTCAAATTATTTTTTATTTACAACATCTTTTAAAGCTTT
>CAZXVQ010000064.1:0-5269 GCA_964644295.1 uncultured Clostridium sp. | reverse complement strand
ATAAAGCAGGGAGCCAAAAGTGTAACTTGTATAAGCGACATATTAGAGGATTTCATATAAAAATTTAGTAAAAAGCTTTTACTTTTATGAAAATATGTAATATAATATTGAGGTGTAAAAATATATAAGGAGGATTATCTTAAAATGAGTAAATCCGGAAATAAAAATAGTAGAAAAAATCATAGAATAAATACAAAACAAAATAACAAAGCAGAAAAGCACGAAAATAAGGGAAAAAAGAAAGGCTTTTGGAAAAGGCATCGTAAATTAGCTCTATTTATAAAGCTTATAATTGTATTAATTATCCTATTAATAATAATAGGAGCTGGTGTAATTGTAGCAATATTTTCTAATGATAGTTGGAGTTTAACTAAAGAAAATTTGGAACTAAACAAAGATACAATTATATACGATAAAGATGGAATTGAAATTGCCAATGTTTCTGGTGACGAAAAAAGAAGAACTGTAACATTAAGCGAAATTCCACAATACCTACAAGATGCCTACATATCTATAGAAGATGAAAGATTTTACAGCCATTCAGGAGTAGACTTAAAAAGAACCATAGGAGCAACAATTCAATATGTTTTACATAAAGGAAGTTCTTCTTATGGAGGAAGTACTATTACGCAACAACTTGTAAAAAATCTTATGAATGATGATGCAGATACAGGATTAGAAGGAATTGAAAGAAAAATAAGAGAAATATCAAGAGCATACCAATTGGAGCAAATGCTTTCAAAAGACCAAATATTAGAGCTATACCTAAATTTAATATATGTTGGAGGAGAAGGCAACCTTCATGGTGTTGAATTGGCATCAAGATACTACTTTAATAAATCTGTCGGAGATTTAGATTTGGCAGAAAGTGCATTTTTAGCTGGAATAAACAATGCACCAAACAGCTATAATCCATTTAATGGCTCAGATAACACTGATTTAATAATAAAAAGAACTAAAACTGTTCTATCAAAAATGTTAGAATTAGAAAAAATTACGCAAGAAGAATATGATGCGGCAAAACAAGAGGTAGAAGATGGTTTGCACTTTGAAAAAGGAGAAACCTCTACAGAAAGCTCAATGTCATATTTGGCAAGAGCTGCTCTAAATCAAGTTATTAAGCAATTTGCAGAAGAAAAAGATGTTGATATAAAAACAGCAACCACTTTAATTGAAAATGGTGGATATAAAATTTACACCACAGAAGATTCAAGCATACAATCAATAATGGAAGATGTTTACACAAGCGGAGACAACATATTCTATGGAGTTGCAACTAAAAACGGAAGTCTTGTAAACGAAGGGCACACGCAATCTGCCATGGTTATAATAGACCATAAAACTGGTTATGTTGTAGGATGTATGGGAGGACTTGGCGATGATGTTAACTCAAACGGACAAAACAGAGCAACACAATCTGTAAGACAACCAGGCTCTGCAATAAAGCCAATAGCATCAATTGCGCCAGCCTTAGAAGCAGGCATAATTACAGCCTCAACAATATATGATGAATCACCTACATCTTTTGGTCAATATACACCAACATGTTCTTATGAAGGATTAATTACAGTAAGAAAAGCAATAGAAATATCAGCAAATACAACCGAGGTAAAAATCATGTCAGAACTTGGACCAAGCAATTCAATCAAATTTATGAGAACGTTAGGAATTTCAACTCTTGTAACTGCAGAAGAAAATCCAGAAAGAAATGATGAATCACTTGCAATGGTTCTAGGAGGCATAACAAATGGAATATCGCCATTAGAAATGGCTGCTGCCTATGCTGCAATAGCAAATGACGGTGTATATATTAGCCCTACATTTTATACAAGAATGGAGGATTCAAATGGTAATATAGTATTAGAACCTGTACAAGAAAAAACAAGAGTAATGTCAGAAGCAAATGCGTTTATACTAAAGAGTATATTAACAGGCCCAGTAACAGGTGCAAACGGTACTGCAACATCTTGTAAAATATCTGGTCAGGCTACTGCAGGAAAAACAGGAACAACTTCAGATAATTACGATAGATGGTTCTGCGGATTTACTTCGTATTATACAGCAGCAACATGGTATGGATTTGACCAGCCTGAAAATCTATATACAGCAGGTGCAAATTCAACAAACAGGGCTGCAAAAATATGGGCATCTATTATGAAAACTATTCACGCAGACTTGCCAAGTGCAAGCTTTGAAAAGCCAAGTAATGTTACAACCGCAACGATATGCCTAGATTCTGGAAAACTTGCAACAGATTCATGTACTAGAACATATACAGAATATTTTGTAAAAGGAACTGTTCCAGCAGAATGTGAAGGACACGTTACACTTACAATCTGTAAAGAAACAGGAAAAATCGCTACAGAATTTTGCACAGATACAGAAGAAGTAACATATGTTACAAAACCAGAAAAGGAAGATACAACATTGTGGAAAACTTCTGATGGAGGCAAATACGACATTCCTGAAGATGTGTGTGATGTTCACGTAAAAACTGTAATACCAATTCCAAATGTTGTTGGAAAAACAAGGACAGAGGCAACTGCAGAATTAAAAAAGCTTGGCTTAGTTGTAACTGTAGAAGTTTTGGAATCATCCGAAGCAGAAGGAACAGTAATATACCAAAGTAAAGCAGAAGGAACTTCTGCATACGAAGGAGATACAATAACAATAACAGTAAGCAAGAAAAAGACTGAAACGTCAACTAATTCTGAG
Organism: uncultured Clostridium sp.; assembly: GCA_964644295.1. GTDB lineage: Bacteria > Bacillota > Clostridia > TANB77 > CAG-508 > CAG-245. The sequence continues at coordinate 2,554 of CAZXVQ010000064.1, read as the reverse complement.
GGCTCTAGTAATACTCAGACAGGAACAAATACAATTGAAAACGAAATAGAAAGCGGAAATACAACCATAGATAAACCATCAAGAAATTAAGACAGTGATTTTTAAGAAAAGTACTACTCTAAATAACAATACAACCTTATAATTGCATAATACATTTTATTTAGAATACAATATATTAAAATTGTTACAGGGCAAATTTATACGTGCAACGCAAATTTACAATAAAGGAGAACGCTTATAAATGGAACTAAAATTTTACAACACGTTAACAAGACAAAAAGAAGAGTTTAAACCATTAGAAAAAGATATGGTAAGATTGTATAGTTGTGGACCTACGGTCTACAATTATGCACATATCGGTAATTTTAGAGCTTATATTCTTATGGATACATTAAGAAGGATTCTAAAATATAATGGGTACAAATTAAACCACGTAATGAATATAACTGATGTTGGACACTTGGAATCTGATGCAGATGAAGGCGAAGACAAAATGGAAAAAGCTGCAAGAAGAGAAAACAAAGACCCATATGAAATTGCACAACATTATACAAATGTATTTCTTAAAGATATAGAAAGACTAAATATAGATAAACCTGAAATTATTACCAAAGCCACAGACAACATCCCTCAAATGATAGAATATGTTCAAGCAATATTAAAAAATGGATATGCATATGAAACAAGCAAAGGAATATATTTTGATGTATCAAAATTAGATAAATATCCAGTGCTTTCTAATAGAAAACTTGAAGACCAGCTTGCAGGAGCAAGGGTAGAAGTAGACAATGAAAAAAGAAATCCATATGACTTTGCTCTTTGGATAAAAGCACCCGAAAATCACATAATGAAATGGGAAAGCCCTTGGGGATTATCTTATCCAGGCTGGCATTTAGAATGTTCTACAATGTCAAAAAGATTTTTGGGAGATGAATTTGACATTCATACTGGTGGAGTTGACCACATTCCAACACACCATGAAAATGAAATTGCTCAATCCAAAGGAGCTACAGGAAAAATTCCAGCAAAGACTTGGATACATTGCGAATTTTTATTAGTAGATGGTGGCAAAATGTCTAAGAGCCTTGGGAATACTTATACTCTAGACCAACTTCAAGAAAAAGGAATAACGCCATTAGCATACAAACTATTCTGCTTTACATCACATTATAGAAATAAATTAAATTTCACATTTGAAGGAGCAAGTGGCGCGCAAAAGGCCCTAGAAAGATTATATGAAAGTTATATAAAGAACACTCAAGGAAATGACAATGTGCAGGATGAAATTATACAAGAATATAAAGAAAAGTTTACATCTTATATTAATGACGATATGAATCTTCCAGGAGCTATGAGTATTGTATGGGATGTTGCAAAAAATCCTAAAAAATCATCTAAATTTGCAGACTTACTGTTAGAATTTGATAGTGTATTAGGACTAGATATAGCAAATGCCAAAAAATATATTTCAGAAATAGAGCAAAATCAGGAAACAATTCCAGAAGAAATACAAAGTCTTGTAGATGAGAGAAAAATAGCAAGGCAAAATAAAGACTGGGAAAAATCTGATGAACTAAGAGACATAATAATTAGTAAAGGATATAGCATAAAAGATACCAAAGATGGAATAATAATTAAAAAGGAAAATTAAGGTATTATCTTTTAGTTTGTAAAAAGGAGAATTGTGCGATGGTAAATAATAATGATGATAAAAATTTAAACGATACAGAAATCCAGGCAAAAGAAACCAAGTCAAAAAAGGAAGGATTTTTTAAAAAGGTAATAAAGAGTGTTAAGGACTTCGACAAATATGAGGATTTCGGGCTTGAAGGACTGGGTCAAACATTAACATATGTAATGCAAATAGTAGCAATATTCACACTAGTAATAGCAATAATTACATTGTATCAATTCTCAAATGCTTTAAACGGTGTGGTATCATATTTTGATGCCAATATAACCTCGTTAGAATACAAAGATGGAAATTTAACGATAAATGAAGACGAAAAATTAGAAATAAATGATGAAGAAGGCTTTTTTAAATTAATAATAGCAGACACATCGCAACTAGAAGACGAACAAATAGAACAATATAGAGAGCAACTGCAAAACATGGATGATGGAATTATATTATTAAGAGATAAATTCCTAATGAAAATTGATTTATTATCATCAACTGCAGAAACTTCGTATGAAGAATTTTTTACGCAATACGATATTACTCAATTGGACAAACAGTCGATACTAAGCTATTTAGATGACAATCAATTTACTATATATTCTTCTATTTTTATTGCTGCATTTATAAGCAACTTTATAGTTTATTTACCTAGCATATTAATAGACATTCTCGTACTTGGTGTACTTGGATATCTAACAGCAAGAATTGTTGGAATGAAAATAAGGTTTGGTGCAGCATTTAGTATGGGAGCTCACGCACTAACACTACCAATTATATTAAATATTTTGTATGTAATACTAAATGCCTTTACAGGATTTACGATAACATATTTCCAATACATGTATACAGCAATTTCATATATTTATATGATAA
>CAZXVQ010000063.1:0-5302 GCA_964644295.1 uncultured Clostridium sp. | reverse complement strand
TAAAAAATGAGAGAGAAGCCGAAATAATAAAAGATGAAAGGAAAAGAAAAAATGAAATATAATGCAGGAGAATATGATGTTGCTGTTATTGGAGCGGGGCACGCAGGATGTGAAGCAGCACTTGCAACAGCAAGAATGGGAATGAAAACATTGCTATTTTCAATAAGCTTGGAAGCTGTTGCAAATATGCCGTGTAATCCACATATTGGTGGAAGTTCAAAAGGACATTTAGTAAAAGAAATAGATTGCCTTGGCGGAGAAATGGGCAAAAATATTGATAAAACATTCGTACAAATGAGAATGTTAAACACATCTAAGGGCCCAGCAGTCTATTCACTTAGGGCACAAGCAGACAGAAAAAAATACCAGGTTGAAATGAAACATACATTAGAAAAGCAGGCTAATTTATATTTAAAACAAGCTGAAATTACAGATATATGTGTCGAAAATGGAAAAGTAAGTTCAATAGAAACCAATATTGGTGCGATTTATAAAGTAAAATCTGTAATAATATGCACTGGAACATATTTAAGAGGAAAAATTTTTATAGGTGAAAATTCTTTTGAAGGAGGTCCAGACGGCGTTTTCCCTGCAAAAAAACTGTCTCAAACACTGAAAAAGCTTAATATTAAATTAATTAGATTTAAAACTGGAACACCTGCAAGAGTAAATAAAAACACGATTGATTTTTCAAAAATGGAGATTCAAAATGGAGATGAAAATATAGAAGCATTTTCGTTTGACGATAAAATTAATAATAATGAAGAACAATTACCATGTTATTTGACATACACTAATGAAAAAACACACGAAATAATAAGAAAAAATTTACATAGATCTCCGCTATTTTCTGGGATGATAAAAGGAACTGGACCAAGATATTGCCCTTCGATAGAGGATAAGGTAGTTAGATTTGCAGATAAAGAAAGACATCAAGTTTTTATAGAACCTTTGGGAAGAGAAACGGATGAAATGTATGTACAGGGAATGAGTTCCTCTCTTCCTGAGGATGTTCAAATAGAAATGTACAGAACTTTGCCAGGGCTTGAACATGTTGAGTTTACAAGACCTGCGTATGCCATAGAATATGATTGCATAGACCCTTCAATGTTAAAATTATCACTAGAGTACAAAGATATAGATGGAATGTTTTTTGCAGGTCAAATTAACGGAACATCAGGCTATGAGGAAGCAGCAGCTCAAGGAATTATAGCAGGAATAAACGCAGCAAGAAAGATTCAAGGCAAGGAACCACTTATATTAGATAGAGCTCAGGCATACATTGGCGTTTTAATAGATGATATTGTTACAAAAGGTACGAATGAACCATACAGAATGATGACATCTAGAGCAGAATATAGGCTTTTATTAAGACAGGATAATGCTGATTTAAGATTGACTGATATAGGCCATGAAAATGGACTTATTTCTGATGAAAGATATAACAGGTTTTTAAGAAAAAAACAGCACATTTTTGATGAAATAGAAAGACTTAAAAATACCACAGTGAAGCCAACAGATGAAGTTAATAAGGTTTTAAGCAAGTATAATTCTTCTCCTATAAAAGTAGGAATAAAACTAGCGGATTTATTAAAAAGAACAGAATTAAAATATAAGTATCTAGAAGAAATTGATAAGGAAAGACCTGAGCTTACACAGGAAGAAACAGAAGAGGTAGAAATTCAAATAAAATATGAGGGATATATTAAATTAGAAGAAGCTCAAGTAGAAAAATTTAAAAAATTAGAGTATAAGAAAATTCCTCAAGATATTGACTATTCCGAACTTAAAGGATTAAGGATTGAGGCAAGACAAAAATTAAGCAAGATAAAACCGCAATCTGTGGGACAAGCCTCAAGAATATCAGGGGTTTCGCCAGCAGACATATCTGTACTACTTATATATTTAGAACAATTAAAAAGAAAATAAAATTTTCCACAACATATGCACAAAATGTGGAAAGAGAGGACAAAAAATGAATTTAGAAGAATTTAAAAATGTATTTAAAGAAGAGAACAACATTGGAGTAGATGTTTCTGAGAATAAAATCGAACAATTATATGAATACATGAATTTATTACTAGAATGGAATGAAAAAATGAATTTGACTGCAATAACAGAACCAAATGAAGTGATAAAAAAACACTTTATAGATTCACTAACAATTTCTCAATTTATTAGTGATAATTCTAAGGTAATTGATGTTGGAACAGGAGCAGGTTTTCCTGGAGTCCCTTTAGCAATTACAAGAAATATAGACGTAACTTTGTTGGATTCGCTAAATAAAAGAATCAATTTTTTGAGTGAGGTAGCACTTAAGCTAAAATTAGGCAACGTTACAGCTGTACATGGAAGAGCAGAGGAGGTAGGGCAAAATAAAAATTATAGAGAAAAATATGACTTTGCCACATCTAGAGCGGTTGCACCAATGAATGTACTTTTGGAATACTTATTGCCCTTTGTAAAAGTAGGAGGCTGTTGCATTTGTATGAAAGGACCGAATGTTAATGATGATATTTCAAATATAAATAATGCTCTAAAATTGCTAGGAGGAATGCACGAAAAAACCATTAATTTAAAATTAGGAAAAGATATTGAGAGAAATATTGTTATAATTAGAAAAGTTCAAAATACCTGCAATAAATACCCTAGAAAGCCTGGAACTCCTTCTAAACAGCCTTTATAGAAAAAATAAAATTTTAAAAAAATACTTATTTTTTATTGACATATTAATAATAATCATATATTATTAATATGTTAATTTTTATATGTTGTTAAGAAAAAACAATGCAAAATTATGTAAACAAACAAGACCTACGCAAGTATAAATTTGTAGTAATAATACATTGGGGAGGGATAAAATTGGGAAAAATAGTATCAATAGCAAATCAAAAAGGAGGAGTTGGCAAAACAACAACTGCAATCAATTTAAGTACAGTTCTTGCCAAAAGAGGGAAAAAAGTATTGCTTATAGATGCGGATGCACAAGGCAATGGAACAAGTGGTTTAGGAATTAGCAAAGAACAAAAGTTCTCATTTTATGATGTGTTAATAGAAGATATTGAAATAGAAAATACATTACAATCAACAAAAATAAAACATTTGGATTTGTGCCCATCAAATATAAACCTGGCTGGAGCTGAGGTTCAACTGGTTTCAATGGAACAAAGAGAATATAGGCTAAAAAATAAATTGGACAAGATAAAAGACAAATATGACTTTATAATTATAGACTGTCCGCCTTCATTGGGGTTAATTACATTAAATGCTTTTACTGCATCAGACAGTGTATTAATACCAATACAGTGCGAATATTATGCACTAGAAGGATTAGGTCAACTTCTAAATACAATAGAATTAGTTAAAAGACATATGAATGAAAATCTTGAAATAGAAGGAGCTCTTCTTACAATGTATGATGCAAGAACAAATCTTTCTAACCAGGTTGTAAGAGAGGTAAAAAAATATTTTGGAGATAAGGTATATAAAAACGTAATTCCAAGAAATGTTAAGCTTAGCGAGGCACCAAGCTACGGAATGCCAATTACGGTATATGATTCAAGGTCAAAGGGAGCAAAAAGCTACGAGAAATTTGCAAAAGAGTTTATAAAAATAAATGATGACGAAATAAAAAAGGGGAGGAGATAAAAAATGGCAAAAATGACAGGATTAGGAAAAGGTTTAGATGCTTTATTTAGCGATAGTAAATTAAATACAAAAGAAGAGGTTTTGGAAGGAGAAACAGTTAAAAACATTAAGTTAACTGAAATAGAGCCAAATGCAGGTCAACCTAGGACAAAATTTGATGATGATAAACTAGAAGAATTAGCAAATTCTATAAAGCAATATGGAGTTATTCAACCAATAATAGTTACGCCTAAAGAGGGGTATTATGAAATTGTTGCAGGAGAAAGAAGATGGAGAGCTGCTAAAAAAGCTGGAATTACAGAAATCCCTTGTTTAGTAAGAACAAAAACAGAACAAGAAAACAGAGAAATTGCACTTATAGAAAATATTCAAAGAGAAAACCTGAATCCAATTGAAAAAGCGAGAGGATTAAGAAGATTATTAGATGATTATAATCTATCTCAACAACAATTGGCAGACAAAATTGGAATTACAAGAAGCGCCCTAACAAATAATGTTAGAATTTTAAATTTGGATAAAAGAGTAATAGACTTAGCATTACAATACAATTTTAGTGAGAGACAATGTAGGGAATTAATGAAGGTACAAGACCCAGACAAGCAATATAAATTGGCTATGGGAATAGTTGAAAATGGCGATAAATGTGACGAATTAGCAAGAAAGATAAATAATGAAAAACAACTGCCTAAAAGAGATATTGAAAAAGAAGAAAAATACAGGGCTATATATAGAGATATAGAAAATTCTTTCCAAGGATTTTTTGGAACGAAGGTTAAATTAGAGGCTGGAAAAAGAAAAGGAAAGATAGTAATAGAATACAATTCAAATAATGACTTAGAAAGGATTCTCAGCCTAATTAAATAGAGAAAGGATTGAATTTGCATGAGTGCAACCATAGAGATAAACATTTTAGATGTGGTTATGATTGTAATAAGCTTATTGATATTAGTTTTATATGTATTAAATTCAATAAAACTGACAAAACTAAGAAAAAATTATTCTACTTTTATGACAAAGATTGGCAAGGGTGAAAACGTATATGACATGATGCAAAAATATATACAGGAAGTAGAAAGAATTTCAGCTGAAAATGGTGAAATAGAAAAATATTGCGAAAAAATAGAAGATATATCTAAGGACAATTTAAAAAATATAGGATTGGTAAGGTACAATGCGTATAAAGACACAGGAAGCGACCTTAGCTTTGCACTAGCAATATTGAACGATAAAAACACTGGAATTGTGTTAAATGGAATTTATGGGAGAGATACTTCAAACATATATGCAAAACCAATATCAGAGGGTAAGTCCACATATGCATTATCCAAAGAAGAGGAACAAGCTTTAAACAAGGCAATATCAAATAAGTAGTTAAATAACTAATATTAAAATAAATTAATGGTGTTGACAAATCAGCAAAATTTGTGTTATTATATAAATTGTGCACAGAAATGTGGAGAGGTGGTCGAGTTGGTTTATGGCACCAGTCTTGAAAATTGGCGTAGGTTTGTAGCCTACCGTGGGTTCGAATCCCACCCTCTCCGCCATTTTTTTAAAAGTCCGCATTTTGTTTTAACATTTTTTTAAAGGTCTATATTTTATGGAGCAGTACCCAAGTGGTTGAAGGGGGCAGTTTGCTAAACTGCTAGGGTTC
>CAZXVQ010000062.1:0-5304 GCA_964644295.1 uncultured Clostridium sp. | reverse complement strand
AGATGTTTCTGATTTGTTTAGCTTAGAGAATGGAAATTTTGGAAAAAGTATATTAAACAATACAAGCATTAAGCACTTTTTTGCATTAGAGGAAGAAAATATTAAAATATTAAAAAAATATACAAACATTTCAGAAAAAGAAGAAATTGACATAAAGTCTTTAAAAAGAGGAGAATGTCTAATATATGTGGGTGAAAATCATGTTTTAGTGCAGATAAAAAGCTTCCCATTCGAAAATGATATTATAGAAGGAAAATCAAATAATAATCAATCAAAATAGGATTATTCACAAAATTTAATATAAAACATTAATATATGTTTTATAAATAGAGGTTACATTAGGAAAAAAGAGGTTATTAAGGAATAAAATTGCAAGTATACATAAAATAACAGCAGTTTTTAAAAGTAAATTATGTTAACTATAAAAATGAAAGGAGAAAAAAATGAGTGAACTTGTATTAGAAAACAATTTAAATAATACGCTAATTAATGAAAATGAACAAACTAATTTTTTACAATCTACTATTGGAAAGGCTATTAATTCTGGCCTAAATATAGGTATTAGGTATCTTTTGCCAGATATAATAGAGGATGAGGTAATAGATATTAAAGATAGTATTATACAAAATGGATTTAAGGAAGGAGTTAAGACGGCTATAGATTCTGCAGTTAATCTTGGCAAAAGTGCATTGGGGATTGTTACTGGTAATTTTGAAAATGTAGAGCAAATGCAAGATGCGATAAAAACAGGTGGAATAATAGATAGTGTTTCCAATGTTATAGATTATGCAGTAAACAAGATAGTGGATAGCGATAAAATATCAAATACCTTAGGAAATACCATAAAGAAAGGGAAAGATGTTATTTTAACCAATATAACTAAAAACATAGAGAGTGAATTTGAAAATCAAGTAAATAATATAGAAAAGCTAAATAAATATGAAGAAAATTGGAAGGATTATTTTGAAAAACAAGATTTTGACGGTATGCAAAAGGAATATACAAAAATAAATAACATAATGAAGGATATTGCACCAATTGAAAAAACGATTGAATCTGCTAGAACAATTGAAAATTTACATAATTTAATTAAAAATAATGGACAAGATTTCAATTTGTCAGAGGAAGCAATTGAACTTGCCAAAACAATTTAATTATACAAGAATAAAAACATCTTTAATTTTTCATCAAAATATTGTAAAAAATGCTAGAAAAATAAGCTTTTTTGCTTGCAAATTAAATATTGTTTTAGTATAATACAGCTATAGAAATTTCTTAGAAAAGAGGTAAAATTATGAGCTCAAAGAACGATGAAAAAAATACAGCAAATATTCCCGAAGATAGAGATGGTAAAATAATTGAACGAGACATAGAAGCAGAAATGAAAACAGCATATATTGACTATGCAATGAGTGTTATTGTTTCTAGGGCTTTGCCAGATGTAAGGGATGGTTTAAAACCAGTTCATAGAAGAATTTTATATACAATGTATGAAGATGGTTTAACATCTGATAAACCATACAGAAAATCTGCAACTACAGTCGGTGATGTTTTAGGTAGATATCATCCACATGGAGATTCATCTGTATATGATGCTATGGTAAGAATGGCCCAAACATTTTCACTGAGGTATCCATTAATTGATGGTCATGGAAACTTTGGTTCAATAGATGGCGATGGAGCTGCTGCATACCGTTATACAGAAGCCAAAATGTCTAAAATAGCTGAACTTATGCTTACTGACATAGAAAAGAATACTGTTGATTTTATGCCAAATTTTGACGATAGATTACAAGAACCTAAGGTTCTTCCATCTAAAATACCTGCATTATTAGTTAATGGTTCTTCTGGAATTGCCGTTGGTATGGCAACAAACATTCCTCCACACAATTTAACAGAGGTAATAAATGGTATTATAAAAATTATAGACGATGACAATGTAACAGATGAACAATTAATGCAAATAATAAAAGGACCAGATTTCCCAACGGGTGGAATGATTTTGGGCAGAGATGCAATAAAGCAGGCATATTTAACAGGAAAAGCAAAATTAACAGTAAGAGCTGAAGCAGAAATAGAGGAAACGAGCAATGGAAAGCAAAATATCATTGTTCATTCTCTACCTTATCAAGTAAATAAAGCAAAATTAATTGAAAATATCGCGGATTTAGTAAAAGAAAAGCGAATTGAAGGCATTTCTGAACTAAGAGATGAATCTGACAGAGAAAATGCTGTAAGAATTCATATAGGACTAAAGAGAGATGCAAATGCAAGGGTTGTATTAAATCAGCTATATAAAAATACGCAAATGCAAGACACATTTGGAGTTATAATGTTGGCATTGGTAGATGGAGAGCCAAAAATATTAACATTAAGGCAATGCTTAGAATACTACATAGAACACAGAAAAAATGTAATCTTGCGTAGAACTCAATTTGATTTAGACAAGGCTTTAGCAAGAGCACATATATTAGAAGGATTAAAAATTGCGTTAGATAATATAGAAGAAGTAATTAAAATAATTAGGTCATCTTATGATGATGCAAAAGAAAGATTAATGGAAAGATTTGGTCTTTCTGAAATTCAAGCTCAATCCATTCTAGATATGAGATTAAAAACACTTTCTGGTTTACAAAGAGAAAAAATCGAGGATGAATATAACGAGTTAATGAAACTTATTGCTCATTACAGAGAAATTTTAGGAAGTGAAACATTGGTTTTCCAAATTGTAAAGGAAGAGCTACAAGAAATTAAGGAAAAATATGGTGATGAGAGAATTACAAAGATTGTTGCTGCCGAAGGTGAATTTAATGAGGAAGATCTAATAAAAGAGGAACAAAGTGTTGTAACATTAACGCATTTTGGATATATAAAGAGAATGCCAATAGATACATATAAGAGCCAAAAAAGAGGCGGAAAAGGAGTAAGCGGAATCTCCACAAGAGAAGAAGATTTTGTAAAACAAATATTTACAACTTCTACTCACGATACAGTTCTATTCTTTAGCAGTAAAGGAAAACTTTATAGACTAAGAGGATTTGAGATTCCAGAGGCTGGAAGAACAGCTAAGGGAACAGCTATTGTAAATCTTTTAAGTTTAGATGCAGGAGAGAAAATAACTGCCGTAATTCCATTAACAAACTTTGAAGAAGGCAAATATTTATTAATGGCAACTAAGAATGGATTAATAAAGAAAACTCCTTTAAAAGAATATGATACTAATAGAAAAACTGGATTACTAGCAATCAATTTAAAAGAAAATGATGAATTAATCGATGTTAGATTAACAGATGGCAAAGATAATGTTGTATTAGTAACAAGTAAAGGATTATGTATAACATTTGATGAAAAAGATGTAAGACCAATTGGAAGAACTGCTCAGGGCGTTTTAGGAATACGTCTTGATGAAGAGGATTTTGTAATAGGAATGGAATCTGTACAGGCGGGAGATAATAAATCAACACTATTAGCAATTACGGAAAACGGATTTGGAAAAAGGACAGAACTAGATGAATATAGAGTACAAAATAGAGGAGGAAGGGGTGTAATAACCTATAAAATAACTCCAAAAACAGGAAATATAGTAGGAATAAGAATGTCAAATGAAGATGATGACATAATGCTTATAACAAATTCGGGAAAAATAATTAGAATAAGTGTAAAAGATGTAAGTGTATTAGGAAGAGCGACACAAGGTGTAACAATTATGAGAACCAACGAAAATGAAAAAGTAGTAAGTATTGAAAAATTTTCGCCAGATGAAATACAGAATTAAACAAATAAAAAATGCAATTAAAAATTTTAATTGCATTTTTTTAAAATTTACATAATACAAAAAATATCAATATAAAAAAGTATGTTCTAAAAACAAAAACAAGTGAATAGACATGTTATAAGAAATTAGTAAACAACATGGAAATACTGTAAGAAAGGACAGAATTAAAATGAAAAATTATTTAAAAAAAATGATATTTTTTGCTATGGTAATTGCGTGTGTTGCAACAATTGTATTTTTATTTATAAGGAAAAGTCAGAAAGAAGATATTTATGAAGAATATGAACCACAAGAAGAAATATCTGAAGAACAAGAACGACAAACACTAGTATCGTTATATTTTATTAACAAATCGACCAGAAATGTTGAACCAGAGGCAAGATTAGTTGATGTTAAGGAATTGGTTATTAGCCCATATGAAACATTAATAAACATGCTAATACAGGGTCCTAAAACTGAGAACCATGAAAAAGCAATACCAGAAGGAACAAAATTACTCGGCGCAACAATAGAAGGAGAAGTACTTAAATTAGATTTTTCAGAAGAATTCGTACAAAATCATATAGGAGGAAGGGAAGAAGAAGAAAAGACAATAGAAACAATAGTAAATACTCTTACCGAACTTACAGAGGTAAACTCAATAAGAATACTTATAAATGGAGAAGAAAACAAGCAATTTAATGATGGAGAAATAAATTTTAGCCTAAACTTTATAAGGGAGGAATAATAAAATCATTTGAAAAAACAAATTAATTTGTATAAAGTACATACTTTTTGAGATTTACATAAAAAACGTTCTACACAGTAAAGGGAGTCTAAAGGGCTTCCTTTTTTTATGCACGTATGAATCTTATAACAATTACAATTCCCGAAATAAGAGCAATTGCGACCGCCATTAGTATTACAATTACATTTGAAATTATTAAACATATGAAACCTCACTATTTACATAATTGGATATTTAATATATAATATTAAGTGTCTAGAAAAAATGTTATCAAATCAAAAAGATAACATTATGTAAACTGTGACATTTTTGGTAATATAAAATTTTGAAAAAATAAATAAAAAAGTGAGCATTAAATTGAAAGGAGATTCTGCTTAAATAACAGAAGTAATAGTTGTGAATAGAAATATTAAATTAAAGGAAAATGAAAGAATAGATGATTTACAAATAGGAGGATTAAAGATAATTCAAGACAGTAAGGGCTTTTGTTTTGGGATAGACAGTGTGATTTTATCGGATTTTGCCAAAAACATAAAGCCAAATTCCAACGTAGTAGATTTAGGAACAGGGACAGGCATTATAGGATTATTGCTGTGTGCAAAAACAAAGCTAGCATCTATTACAGGTATAGAAATACAAGAAGATGTTGCAGATATGGCTCAAAGAAGTATTATCATTAATAATTTAACAGAAAAATTTAAAATTTTTAAAGTTGACATAAATAAAGTATTTGATAAAAAAATACTAGAAAAAAATAAATATGATGTTGTAGTTATGAACCCTCCATATAAGGAAATTGGAA
>CAZXVQ010000061.1:0-5363 GCA_964644295.1 uncultured Clostridium sp. | reverse complement strand
AAGACAGTTATTTAAATTATTGGACAAAGAAAAATATGAACTAAAGTCGCAAGATAAATTAAATAACAAATTAGAGCAATTGGTTAAATCTAAAATATTAACAAGATACTACTTTAATTCTAAAGATGGAAAAGGAATATATAGAATTTATTGCCTAGAAAAAATGGGTAAATACTTGCTAAATTCAAGAGGAATAGAATGTAAGTGGCAACCAACAGATAATACAAAAACTGTTGCAATGATAAAGAAAAGACTAGCAAGCAACCAAATTCTAATAGCCTACAAGGAAAAAGTTCAAGCATTTAGTGAGTATCAAGTAAAAGTGCCACTTGTTGCAAAACAATTAGGAAAATCTTTTAAATCAACAGGGGGAAAGGTTACACTTGAAAAAGCAGGTAAAACTATAGATTTGCTATTTGAGATTATAAGAAGAGAAGAAGACTGGGAAAAGAAACTTGTGGACAAAATGAAACTTTATAACGATTTTTATACAAACTTTGTTCCAATGGATTCTGGAATGAAAACACTGCCACAACTTGTATTGGTTTGTGAAGATGACAAACACATGGCAGAAACATTTAAAGCCATTGTTATGAATGGTTTGGAAATAGAAAAAATTAAGCTATACTTTACAACAGACCTAAAACAAAATGAAGAAACTCTTTCTAAGAGCTTTGTAGAATTCAAATTAGATGAAACAACAAACAAATATAAGATGGAAAATGTGGAAATTAAATTATTAAAATAAAATAAAACCCCCGATATTCGGGGGTTTAAAGTTTGCTAATTATTTGGCTTTTTTAAATTAAACACTATAGCATTTTCGTTGTCAAATAAAAACTTTGAATCTGTTGTGTCTGTTTTTACTGGATCAACTTCGCCTAATTCATTATCATTAAAATGATAATTTCCTAAATCTTCTTTTGGCGGTTTATCCTCTTTTTTCTTTTTGCCTTTGGCAGAAGCTGCCACATTAGAGTTAAACTTATCAAAATCATATTGTTTTACATCTTTATTCTGAGTATATGATGCTGCTAAAAAGTCTAGCTTAACAATACCAGTATCACTCTTTCCAGCTAAATTTCTTAATTTATAAATACTTTGCTTAAATTTAACCTCTTGAATTTTACTTGGAAAATATTTTGTTTGTGGTATATAGCTAATTGAAGAAAGGGTTGGGTTATATTCACCTTTTGCAGTATCGTAGCTTTGTGAAAATGCCCATTTCTTTTCCATACCAATTTCTTCAGACCACCAGTTGTTGTCTTCAGGTGAGTTGTTTCCAAATACAAATTTGTTAGAACAGTTTGCTGTAATTATTTCTCTATGTTTTTTATCTTTTCCATCTAATTGTGCTAAGTTTTGAGTAGATACTACAGTTGAAACTCTGTATTTTCTGTATAATGTAAATAATGGATCTGTAGAATCTCCTACAAAGTCTGCAAATTCATCAACATAGAAGAAATGAGGTATTCTGTCTCTTTCTGAGCCAGGTCTTCTTAATATAGAATATTGCATCATAAGTATAAAGAATAGCCCAAATGCCTGATGTATTGCTGGCCCTAAGTCGCCTCTTCTAGTACATACTAATGTTACTTCACCATTTTTTAATGCGTCATCATAATTAATATTGTTGTGTCTATTACACAAGATATTTTTAACTCCAGAATATCTTAGTAAGCTATCTAGTTGAGCTGTTGCATGAGTAACAAATTTTTGTGCATCAGCTAAATTTGGAGCTCCTGCGTAAAAGTTTCTTTCACAATAATTAATTAGTGCAGAATACTTATTAGAAAGTGCCTCATCTTGCTTCATTGCCTCAGCCATAGACTGTATTAGTTCAAATTTTGTTAAACACTCTAAAAGGTCTTGCAAGTTTGGAAGTTCCCCACCATGTAATCTAGGGTACATTTCCTTTAATAATATTGTTACATTCTCAACTGCCTGATTTGAAGCATTTTCTCTATATGCAAGTGTCATATCTGGACTGCTAGAAGCATATAAGCCTTTTAATACAGTAGATATTGCTATTGCAGTTTGTGTTGGGTCATCAAATATAAATGGATTTAATCCAATTGAGTCCGGATTATTTGGATCTAATATATTAACGGCTAACTTATGGGCTTTTGCCACTTTAATAATACGATTTATAGATTCTACATCTGGTGACATATATGTAAGACCTAAGTCCCTGTAAACAGAGCTTTCTCCTGTTCCTGCTATAACCATCTTTTTCATATATGTATTATAAACACCAAGCTTTTCTGCCTTTGGAGTTAGCATATTTAAATTAAAGTTGGCATTTAAATAATCGTTAGTGTATGGACAAGAAAGAGTAGCAATTCCTGTTTTTAATGCTGTAAATCCCATCTCTTTTGACATTTCTCTAAAGAAGTATTTTTTGCTTAAATCTTGAGCAATCATAGGCTCAAACAAAAGAGAAGTTTTACCTGCACCAGACACACCTACTACTAATGTAGGATAAAATCTTTTTTCTTCTGCTATTTTAACAGGTTTACCAGTATCTTTATCTGTACCAAATTTAATTTCGCAAGTATATGCTCCCCAAGAAGCTGATTTATCTGATAAATTTATTCCATCATAATCATAAATAGATTCATAGATATTTTTTGAGTCGTGTACAACTGTTAATAGCCATTTTATAACTGGGAAGAATGTTGTTAATGGTAAATATAAAGCTATTGCTGAAAATGCAGGTCTTATTAAATTATAGAAATTCGTTACTATATATGAAAAGTTTGGAACAGATAAGAATAGCATCCAGCCTGCTAGATTTATGTATTGTGTAAACATTGATACTATTAATATGTACAAACTAATTATATATACATCAAAAAACGTTAACTTAATTTGGTCTGAATTTGCAAATTTAGAAGAGCCCGAAAATAAATAAGCAAATACAGGGCATGCAAATGCAAGCGTATATGTTATTGGCCCCCAATATGATACGGACATTCCAGTGAATATCATAAGCAATATTTCTACTATTCTATCTACTACTAAATATGCTGTAATTAAAGTTAGTATATATGTTAAAAATGTATTTCTATCTGTTTTTAAATATTTTAATATTTTGTCTATTACTTTCAAAAAATTCACCACTTTCATTTTTTATAAACTCATACATATATATTATCCTATAAAATTGAGAAAAAAACAAGTCTTTTGAGCAATTTTGTGCAAATTTTGTGGCCGTTTGTTGATAGGAGGCCTTGCCTGGTAATAACAAAAAAACTTCAGAATATACTTTATAAATAAGAAATGCTATTGCAAAAAAAAGGGGGAATAATTAAATGGCAGAGCATAAAAAGCAGGGCTTTATGCAAGGAATTATGACACTGATGTTTTCTCAGATAATTATCAAAATTTTAGGCCTAATATATAAATTATATTTAACAAATAAAAGTGGCTTCGGAGATGCAGGAAATGCAATTTGCAGTGGAGGTTTTCAAATTTATGCGTTAATACTAACAGTATCTTCAATAGGAGTACCAAATGCAATAAGTAAGCTAATTTCCGAAAAATTATCAATAGGAGATGTAAGAGGAGCTAAAAAAGTGTTTAAGGTTGCTTTCGCAATTTTTGCTATTGTTGGATTTTGTGGTTCACTTATATTGTTTGTTGGTGCTAATTTTATAGCAAATAAATGGCTACAAATACCAGAGGCAGAACTTACTTTAATGATTTTAGCTCCTTCCGTATTTATAGAATCATTAATTTCTGTTTTAAAGGGATATTTTAATGGATATGAAAATATGAAACCAATGGCTAAATCGCAGACAGTAGAGCAATTATCAAAAACAATACTAACAATAATTATAGTTGAGGGAATTTGTATGTATGTTGGTTCGCAAGGAAGTATTGCCTTAATGGCAGCAGGAGCAAACCTTGCAACAACTATTGCAACCTTCTTTGGTTTTATATATTTGGTATTTATATATTTAAAAATACGAAAAATAAATTCTAAAAACATTAAAAAAGTTTATTATAAAAGCGAAAGAAAAATAGAAATTTTTAAGAAGATATTAATAATTGCTATGCCAATGACAATTAGTGCATTACTTGGCTCATTAAATAAGAATATAGACTCTGCAACAATAGTAAGAGGTCTAAAAATGTTTATGACAGAGGAACAAGCAAAAATTCAATATGGAATTCTAAGTGGAAAAATAGAAACACTTGTAACACTGCCATTATCTTTTAATGTTGCCTTTGCTACTGCACTAGTTCCAGCAATTTCTGCATCCAGGGCAATAGGGGACACAAAGAGCATAGAAAAAAGAATTTCGTTTTCTATTTTAGTTACAATATTAATAGGTCTTCCTTGTAGCGTTGGAATGATGATTTTTGCAAAGCCAATTTTGCAACTGCTATTTCCAAATGCAAGTAGCGGAGATTTTATATATCAAATATCAAGCGTGTCTATTATATTTATTACAATAGAACAAACTGTTACAGGAGCATTGCACGGGCTGGGCAAGTTTTACATTCCAATTATTTCGCTTGCAGTAGGAGCCTGCACAAAACTTTTAATAAATCTAACTTTTGTGAGGATAAATCCGGAAACATTTTTATTTGGAGGAGTTGCCGGAGCTGCATTAGGCACTGTAGTTTGCCATGCGGTTTCAATGATGATTAGTATAACTGCATTAAAGAAATATGCAAATATAAAATTTAAGGTAATTAAATTTGTAATAAAGCCATCTATTGCAACTATAATAATGGGAACATCTTCATTTTTTACTTATAATGTATTAAATAGTATATTTAATCAAAATATAGCTATAATATTAGCAATATTATTTGCAGTTACAATCTATATATTAACTATATTTGCAATTGGGGTATTTGATGAAGATGAAATTTACATGTTGCCATTTAGCAAAATAATTTGTAAAATGAAAAAATATAATAGAAAAACAAGAAATTCGGCAAACCTTAGAACACGCAAAAATACAGCGTTCTAAAACATAAAAGCCCTGAAAACTTAGAAAACAAAAGAATTTTGCAAAAAAAATACGAAAAAAAGAAGGATTTTGGCAAAGATTGGCGAATAATGTTAATAGTAGGTATATTTTAGATCTACATATTTAATCTTATTAGGAGGTAATTTTAAATGAACAAATCTGATTTAATCGCAGCAATGGCTGCTAAAACAGGAAGCACAAAGAAAGATGCAGAGACAGCATTAAACGCATTTGTTGATGTTGTAAGAGAATCTTTAGTTAAAGGAGATAAGGTTCAACTAGTTGGATTCGGATCTTTCGAAGTTAGAAAAAGAGCTGCAAGAAAAGGAAGAAACCCACAAACTAAAGAAGAAATCAAAATACCAGCATCAAAAG